>DASZYN010000372.1:0-1957 GCA_035545435.1 Acidobacteriaceae bacterium
TTGAGGTGCTTGCGGTATGAGATGGACGGTTCGTCTGATGGTGGCTGGGTTGGCGATGTTCGCGGTGGCGACGAGCCAGGGTGCGGTTGCGAGTCAGGAAGGCGGGGCCGCGCATGGAACGAAACCGGTTGCGCTGTTCTATATGACGAACGACCCGAAGTCGATTCGCGATTTTTTCGCGCACTCGTCGCAGATCGATTTGCTGGTGCCGACGTGGTATCAGGTGGACGAGAACGGTCTGGTGACCGGGGAGCCGGAGCCAGCCGTTCTGGCCCAGGCGAAGAGCGAAAAGCTGCCGGTGATGCCGATCATCACATCGTTTAACAAGAAGAGCTTCCACTTGCTGGCAACGAGTGCGCGCGCGCAGGAGGAGATGAACGCGGCGCTGGTCCGCGAGTGCAGGCTGCACGGTTATTCAGGGATTCAGTTTGATTTTGAAAATATCGAGTGGACAGACCGTGATGCGCTGAGCGCGCTGGTGGCGAAGAGTGCGGCAGTGTTGCACGGCGCCGGTTTCCAGCTGACGATTGCGACCGTACCGAACGCGCCGGGATATCCGGGCGCGGGCGGATTTGCGAAGTGGATCTATACGGACTGGCGGGGAGCCTACGATCTGGCGGCGATCAGCAAGGCCGTGGATCTGGTGTGCCTGATGACGTACGACCAGAACACGCGCTGGACGACTCCGGGACCGGTGGCGGGTTGGCAGTGGACCGTCGACAACATGCAATATGCGCTGAAGGTGGTGCCGAAGGAGAAGCTGTCGCTGGGGATTCCGCTTTACGGATATCACTGGTATACGGGTGCGCCGACGGTGACTCCCCCGACCCACGAGGGAGAACTGCCGGTGGAGAAACCCAATCCGACGGCGGATTACATCGGCGTGCCGGATGCGCTGTTGCTGGCGCACGACTGGAACGGGAAGATTCAGTGGGACGATGAGGATCACACGGCCTGGTTCTACTTCTACCGTGACCAGATGCGAGAATGGATTTTCTTTACCGATCTGCGGACGTTTCGCGAACGGTATGAACTCGCCCAGCAAAACGGGCTGGAAGGTTTCTGCTCGTGGGTTCTGGGCGAAGAAGATCCGGCGATCTGGACGTTTCTGCCGAAACGACGTCCCTAGCAAACTTCGCGTCGCGGGGCGCGATGGCGATTCCGAGTGGAGAGAGCATGCAGTATTTCCTCGGCGTGGATGCCGGCGGCACGAAGACCACTTTTGTTTTGGGCGACGCGAGCCGCGAAGTGGCTCGAGTGCAGACGGGCACCATCAAACGGATGAAAGCGGATGCAGAGACGGCCGAAGCCAACCTGCGGCGAGGGCTGGAAGAGCTCCGCGCCAGGACGGGAGTCGAGCGGGGGAATGTTGCACGTTGCTGTGTGGGGACGGCGGGGGAGACGGTGCCCCTGGTGGTGGACTGGCTGCGCGATGCGTTTGCGCGGCATGTTGGAGGAGAGCTGATCATCGAGGGCGATGTGGATGTTGCCCTGGACTCGGTGTTCTTTGGGAAGAGGGGTGTGCTGGTTCTGGCGGGGACGGGGTCGAACGTCGCGGGGCGTGCGGCGACTGGCGAGATCGTGACCGCGGGAGGATGGGGACCGGCGCTGGCGGATCAGGGGTCAGGACATTTTCTGGGACTGGAAGGCCTGCGGCGGGGATTTTTGGCGATCGATGAGCGGCGGACGACGCGGCTCCTTGCTATTGCGATGGAATTCTGGAAGCTGGGCTCGCTTGGGGAACTGATCCAGTTCGCGAACGCGAATCCGGCACCGGAATATTCGAAGCTGGCACCGCTGGTGGTTGAGGCTGCAGAGGCGGGCGATGCGGTGGCGAAGGAAGTGGTGGCGCAGGGCGGGTCGGATCTGGCGATGCTGGCGGGTCTGGTGATTGAGCATCTGCGCGACCTCGAGGCGAGCAGCGACAAGGAGTTTGTGGTTCCGGCGGTGGCCGTTG
>DASZYN010000373.1:0-1685 GCA_035545435.1 Acidobacteriaceae bacterium
CTGCCGATCGGTACAGCGATGCTTCGCAGAATGTCTGTGGCGTCATACGCAGTGGCCCTGAGGCCGAGTTCGGCGAGAGTGAGGTCGTGGGTTGTGGGCTTCTCGCTCCAGTTGAAGATGGTCAGGATCGTCTGCCTGTCGTCTTCCCTGAGCAGGAAGATGCTGGGCTCGAGGTCTTCAGGCCGGTAGCTCATCAAATCGACCGGCACCGAAGCGCGGCCGAGACGCGCCATATCCAGCAGATCGCGATTGCGTACGAGCGCAAGCCGTTCGGGCGACTTGCCCAACTCCGGCAGGTCGTCGCCGATTTCGAACATGCCTCCGGAAACCGCGGACAGCGCGATCGAGCTTTCTGCTTCATTCAGAGACAGAGGGGTCTTGTTTCCGTGCCACCCGCGATCGGGCACGATCTGCTCGGAGACGGTGAAGGCATCCGGATCCGACTCAAAGAAATTGTGGTTCATGTAGTAGCGAGCTGCCACTCCGGTTGCAGCGTCGCGGGTCGAGCCGAAGGTGTGGCCGGTGTCCTGCGATATGCGTCCCGCATCCACAATGCCGACAGGCGTCAGCATCGGGCTGCCATCCTTATCGAGGAGCACGTTGTCGCCAACCGCCCTGCGGATCACTTCAAGCCCAATTCGCTGCGCCTCGAGCGCGGTGGTGTTCGGCCGGTAGAAGAAACCTTCCACTGCTGCAGCATCCATGAAATCCAGCTTCAGGAAGCGGACTCCCCATTCGTTCACGAGGGTGGTGTAGGTCTGGGTCAGATAAGCCTGCGCGCCTGGATTGGTGGTGTCGAGAACATACAGCTCGTCGAAAGTGCCGATCCTGCCGATGTGGATCGGGTCGCCCTGCAGATTGTGCACGAGCCAGTCTTTGTGGTGTTCATAGACCCACGAGCGCTCTGAAACCTCGAACGGCGCGACCCACAGGCCGAAGGTGAGGCCCAGTCCTCGAACCCGACCGCCTACGAAGGCCATTCCGTGGGGGTAGGCCTTTCCATCCGCGGTGGCGTACTCACCGCGGGCGAACTGATAGCCCTCATCGACCTGAAAATAGCGATAGCCCAGAGGCTTCAGGTTTTGCGCCAGCCATTCGGCGTTGGTGAGGGTCGTTCCTTCGGAGACGCCGTAGTAGTAGGCGGTCCAGCTCCACCAGCCCATCAGGGTTGGCGCCTGAACCCGCGCATGCCGCAGCACTCGGATTGCCTTGCCATAATCTTCGAGCTGGGCATGGTAGTCGGAGCCGATGGAGAACGCCAGGCGCTCGGAACTGAGGACTTCACCAGGCGCCACGTGCAGCCGCAGGGGAACCACATTGGCGGAGCCGTAGCGGGTGGCCCACTGCTCCTCACGAAGAGCCTCGTTGGTGCCCGTGTCCTCAGCATCGAACGACAGGACACGCGGGTTCGGCTTCGCTGAGCTTTGCAAATGGAAGACGGTGAGAAGCCGATCTGCGGAGAGTGCGCCGAGGAAGAGGCTGAGCCCGCTGTTCCGGTTGTAGATGAGCTGGCTTCCAAAGCCGCGGTGGATGCGATCCTCGGCATCCCCGAGATCCATGATCTTCAACTGAGGCGTGTCTTCGCTGAAGCTGTCGGAGAGGACGCGATCGTCGGCATCCGGTCCGTTCAACTGCACACCGGCGCCATGCACGCTTTTGATGACATGAATAGAGCGAATCTCGAT
>DASZYN010000374.1:0-2907 GCA_035545435.1 Acidobacteriaceae bacterium
GCCCGCGGAGGCTTTGCTCGCTGCTGTGGTCCAGAAGGGCCTCGAGCACGACGCCGGCCGCATCCGTTACATCCAGATCGGCAACAGCGCCGGGCCCAACATCTCGCTCGCGGCTGCGGCCCTCCGCAGCTCCGGACTTGAGCTCTATGGCAGCGGATTCGGCAGCGTTTCCATGGACAAGCTCTTCGCCTCGCTGCGCGCCATCCTCGCCTCCGCGGCGAAGGAGCCATTCCAGTTCAAATGCACGACTGCGCCTCTGCGCGACGTCGAGAAGCTCTGGAACTCGAAGGAAGAAGCCCGGCTCGTCTTCGTGCCCTGAGTCGCGCGCTACTTTGCCCGTGCCGCCGACACTCGCATCGGCGCTACCTCAAACCGGTTCAGCCCGCCCAGCACCGAAGGATCGTTCGCGGCGATCTCCCTCGCCTGCGCCTGGTTCTCGGCTTCCAGAATCGCGATCCCAAACGCCCCCGCCGGCGACTGCACTGGCCCGTAGAGCAACACTTTTCCCCCAGAGAACAGGCCGGCAAAATAATCCGCGTGCTGCTTCATCAGCGCCAGTTCCGCGGCGCTCGCATCGCCCGGAAAGGTCGTTCGCGGCGGAATCAGTTTGAAGAAGAAGTGCTGCTTATCCATGGTGCAGCCATCTTAACCCGCTTCCAGCTTCCACCTGCTCCTGACTACGGGCTATTGGTTCCTGGCTGCCCCCCGTCCACCCGTCACTTTCAGCGAACAAACCCCTTTGCGCGGGCGTATCGCCTGGGAGATGATGGGCACCATCTGCTGAGACCGTCCCCGAGAGGCCGCATGCAAAATCTTCTGCAGGACCTGCGCTTCAGCGCGCGTACCCTCCGCAACTCGCCCGGGTTTGCCATTACCGCGATCCTTACCCTCGCCCTCGGCATCGGTGCGGTCACCTCCATCTTCTCGGTTGTCGACTCCGTCCTGCTGAAGCCCTTCGCATTCGCCAGCCCCGACCGCCTCGTGATGCTGCACGAGTACCTCCCTGACCTGGCTTCCAGCCCGCTGCCGGACAACCCCAACCACTTCCTCAACTGGCAGAGCAACGCGAAGACCTTCTCCGGCCTGTGCATCATGAACAACAGCAGCTCCAGCATTTCGGTGGGCACCGATCACCCCGAGCTGGTCAGCGGCCTGAGCGTCGAACCCAACTTCTTCGACGTCCTCGGCATTCATCCCATCCTTGGACGCGGTTTCCTGCCCATCGAAGGCACCAAGGGGCATAACAGCGAAGTTGTGCTCTCCTGGAATGCCTGGCAGCGGTATTTCCATGGCGATCCTCACGCCATCGGGCAAACTCTGCGCGACGGCGGCAAGCCGGAAACGGTCATCGGCGTTTTGCCCCGCGATTTCTCTTTTCCGCGCGTGAGTGAACTGTACGGGGCAGCCCAGACGACGAGCAACCCATACGAGCTGTTCCACCCGCTGTTCCTCGATATCGACCAGCGGGACGACGAGGGCGATTACAACTTCATGGCGCTGGGCCGGCTCCGCACCGGCATTCCAGTGGAACAGGCGCGAACCGAACTCGCCACACTGCAGTCCGCCTTCAATAAGGCGCATCACCTCCACACCAACCCCACCGTCCTCGTCTTTCCCATGATCACGGAAGTCGCGGGCCGCATCAGCACCGCGCTGTGGCTGCTGCTGGCCGCGGTGGGAGCCGTCCTGCTCATCGGCTGCGTCAATCTCGCCAATCTGCAGCTGGCTCGTGCTGTTTCACGCGAGCGGGAACTCGCGGTCCGTGCCGCCCTCGGCGCCGCACGCGATCGCCTCGTGAGTTCCGCACTCGCCGATTCGCTTGTCCTCGCCATCATGGGAGGCACGCTGGGCATCCTGCTTTCTTTTGCCGGCGTTCAGTTCTTCATCGCCGCAGCCCCGAAGAGCTTGCCCCGCATCAGCGCCGTCCATATCTCCTGGCCTGTCCTGCTGGCCGCCGCCGGTCTCTCCATCCTTACCGCGCTCTTCTTCGGACTCCTGCCCGCCCTGCGCTCCATGCGCGTCGACCCACAATCGGCGCTGCAAACCAGCTCCACCCGCGTTTCCAGCGGCCGCGAGAGCCAGCGCACCCGCCATCTGCTGGTCGCCGCCGAGGTCGCCTGCACGGTTGCACTTCTCATCGTCACCGGATTGCTCGTCCGCAGTTTCTCGACCCTGCTCAATCAAAATCGCAACTTCGACGCGAGCCACGTCACGATTGCCCGCGCGTTTCTGTATGCGCCACAGTACGGCAACGAGGTCGACAAGAACCAGGCCGCCCGATCCGGCTTTGTCGATCGCGCTCTGGCTGCACTGGCTCAGATTCCCGGCGTGCAGTCGACCGCGATCACCTCCGAGCTTCCTCTGGCCGGGGATACCTGGATCGACGGTGTGACGCGGCCCGATCACCCTGTTCCGCCCGGCCATGAACCCGACGCGAATATCCGCTGGATCAGCCCCGGCTACGCGACCACGCTGCGCATTCCGGTCGTCTCCGGCCGCGACCTGACCGAGGACGACAAGAACCACCCCACCAACGTCCTCATCTCCCAGGACGCCGCGCGCAGCATCTTCCCGGACACGAATCCCATCGGCCACATCTTCCACCTCAACGACAAAACGGACTTCAAAGTCGTCGGCGTTCTGGCCGATGCGCGCGTGAATCAGCTCGATCACACCGCGCCCATGATTTACATCCCGTACTGGCAGCAGCCGTGGTGGCGCTTCACCTTTCTCGTCCGCAGTCCGCAGTCGGCCTCCGCGCTGGCCACTTCGATGCGCCGCGCGATCTGGAGTGTGGATCCGGAAGTGGCCATCACCAACCTCAAATCCCTGGACGAGCAGGTTTCCGATTCCGTTTCCAATCAGCGCTTCCAGACACTGCTTCTCTCCAGCTTCGGCGGCGCTGCG
>DASZYN010000375.1:0-3520 GCA_035545435.1 Acidobacteriaceae bacterium
GCCGTGGAGTCCGCACATGAGCGCGTGGAGCGGAGACACACTGCCGGTGAAGTATCTGAAGGAAGCGACGCCACTGGAGCGACAGGGGGCGGTGATCTTTCAGGCGAAGCAATGCCGGAACTGCCACTCGATCGGGGGGCATGGGGGCGAGCGCGGGCCGGCGCTGGACTCGATTGCGACACGGATGACGGTGGATCAGATGAGGTACAAGGTGGTGACGGGCGGCGGGAATATGCCGGCGTACGGGAAGAATCTGTCGCCGCCGGAGATTGAGGCGCTGGTGAGTTTTCTGGAGACGCTGCATCCGGCGAATCAGCCGCCGGCGTTCGATGCGTCGCAGCAGGATGCGACTGCGAGGACAGCGCCGCAGCCGGTGAAGGCGAAGCCGTGAGGAAGCCCTGAAGGGCAGGGTTTGGAGTTTAGAGTTTGGGGTTTCGGCGCGGGCGTTCGCACAACCCAATCGCGCCTTTCACGTTTTTACTGCGAAGGTGGGTTCGTGCCGGAGCGGCGCATTGGCTTCCACATCCGCACTGACGGCAGATGCGGCGCCCACGTACTCGAGTTTTTCCACGATAGAGCGGTAAGGCGAAGGACATGAACGGAAACGGATGAATCAGGACGCGCTGTTTACGCAGTGGGATGTGCCGTGGGCGGTGACCGCTGCGCTGGCGGTGACGGCGGCGATTTATGTTCGCGGATGGTTACAAATAAGGCGAACGCGGCCGGAGATGTTTCCACGATGGCGGCTGGCAGCGTTTCTGAGCGGGATATTGGCGATCTTTGTTGCTGTTGCGTCGCCGCTGGACACTTTCAGCGAGACGCTGCTGTTCATGCATATGGCGCAGCACTTTGTGCTGATGTCGATTGCGCCGCCGCTGATCGTGCTGGGAGCGCCGGTGGTGCCGATGCTGCGGGGACTACCGCGAGGCGCGATTCGCGGGCTGCGTCCGGTGTTCCGGAGCGGCGTGTTCGGACGGGTGGGATCGTTCCTGACGCGGCCGAAGGTGGCGTGGCTGGCGATGAACGCGGCATACGTGGGCTGGCATATTCCGAAGGCATATGAGTTCGCACTGTCGAGCGAGAACTGGCACAACTTCGAGCATGGGTGCTTCTTCTTCACGAGCGTGATGTTCTGGTGGCCGGTGATTGCGCCGTGGCCGTGGCGACAGAACTGGAATCGCTGGCTGCTGCTTCCCTACTTGCTGCTGGCGGATCTGGTGAACACCGGGCTGTCGGCGTTTCTGTGTTTTTCAGGGCGGCTGCTGTATCCGAGCTATGGGGAGGTGCCGCGGTTGTTCGGGCTGAGCGCGCTGAACGATCAGATCGCGGCGGGGGCGTTCATGTGGGTGATGGGATCGACGGTTTTTTTGATTCCGGCGATGGGCATCACGGTGATGCTGTTGTCGCCGGGGAGGCGACGTCTGCCAGCGAACCGGCGCGAGGCTATGGCCGGCGGCCGGTAGCCACAGCGGTGACGATTCTGTTTGTGTTTGGTGAGGTCCCCACGATTCCGCCGGGTCGGCTCTTTGGGGACGATGGTGCGTCTTGTGGGAGGACGAAAGAGTGCGGGAAGAGGACGCTTTTTCCCGGAATGGGAAGGGTCCTTCCGGGGACGGTACTTTCGGCTGGCGGAGCGGCTGAAATCCTTTGACGACCTGGATGGGGTGAACCTGGCGCTTCAGTTTTTTGGGGGTGCATTTTCCCGGAATGGGAAAGGTCCTTCCGGGGACGGTACTTTGGGCTGAGGGAGAGGCTGAAATGCTTTGACGGCCTGGATGGCGGAGAGTCTCCTGCTTGCTGTGGGGTGAACCTGGCGCTTCAGTTTTTTGGGGTGCTTTTTCCCGAAATTGAAACGAGCCTTCCCGGAATGGGAAGGGGTCTTCCGGGGACGGTACTTTCGGCTGGGGGAGAGACTGAAATCCTTTGACGGCCTGGATGGCGGGGGAGTCTTCTGCTTGCTGTGGGGTGAACCTGGCGCTTCGGCGCACGGGGGTCGTGGTTCTGCGGTTCTGCTCGAGGACGGAACGGTTGCGGACTCGGCCCCTGGGGAACTCGGATTTGCAGGAGTTCAGGGATTGGGAATTGGAGTTTACGCTCCGTTTCGAGCCCCATGTCTCAGGAGTCATCGCATGGGTATCGCGGGATGCAGACTGCTCCAGCGCGAGATCCCCGCGGGCGCGTTTGCACGCGCCCGCAGTATGGCATGCGTGAAGAAGAATCCTCCGGCAGAGCCGGGGGCCTCCTCTGTTTAGCTAGGGTTTGGTGGCAAGGATGAGGGGTGAGGGACCGGGGGATTCGAGGAGGCGGGGATTGATGAAGCCGGCTTCTTCGAGCCAGGCGCCGATTTCCTCAAACGACCAGGTATTCCCTTCCTGCGTATTCACGATCATGTTCACAGCAAAAAAGAGACCGTTGACGGGGCCGGTGCGCTCCTTGTTGACGAGGAATTCCTGAATGGCGATGGTGCCGCCGCTCGAGAGCGCGGCGAGCGTCTTCGCCAGGAGCCTTCGGCTCCGGGCTTCGCCTTCGCTGTGCAGGATGTGACCGAGGGTAGCGACGTTGTGGCCTGAACCGAAGGAGACGTCGAGGAGATCGCCCTCGACGAAGGAAAAGCGGTCGGTGAGGCCGAATTTCGCGGCGGTTTTCTTTGTGATGTCGATGACTTCGGGCCAGTCGACGGCGGTGACGCTGACGTTGGGAGAGCTTTGGGCCTGGGCGATGCCCCAGACACCGGAGCCGGCGGCGAGGTCGAGGACACGGACGGGCGCGGCCGAACTGCCGTAGTTCATGTGGGCGGCGAGGGCCTGGGCGGGGGCGTAGCTCATGGGGAAGATGTCGAGGACGAATTCGTGGAAGAATTCGCCGCCGGATTTTTCCTCGTTCACGGGCGTGACGGGTTTGCCGGTGGCAACGACTTCGTTGAGATTGAGCCAGCGGGGAATGAGCTGTTCGGAGCAGTGCTTGATCATGCCGCCGAAGAACGTAGTTTTGGTGCTGACGAGGAAGGTGGAGCTTTCCGGAGTGAGGGCGAAGCGGTTCTGCTCGTCTTTGGAGAGGAAGTTAAGGCCGACGAGGGCGTCCATGATGGCGGCGAGGCCGCGGGCGGAGGCGCCGGTGGCTTTCTGAACTTCCCAGATGTCTTTGGGGCCGGAGTCGAGGACGTCGAAGACGTGATGTCGGATGGCGGCTTCGAGGACGAGCGGCGGGACATAGCCCCAGGCCATTTGCATGATGCGTTCAGGGGTGACTTGCGCAGGAGTAGCGGTAGCCATGAGTGTTCCTCATTTCCGGGGGAGCGGAGAATATCGAATCGTGACCGCTGGGGAGCGTGGCGATGGGGAGGAGTTTAGCAGCTTTGGA
The DNA here is from genome assembly GCA_035545435.1 of Acidobacteriaceae bacterium. GTDB lineage: Bacteria > Acidobacteriota > Terriglobia > Terriglobales > Acidobacteriaceae > Palsa-343. Next base: position 3,361 of record DASZYN010000375.1, read on the forward strand.
GGTTGACTCGTGCGAAGGGAGGGGGGACAAAAGAAGGGCTCGCGCCAGGAGGCGAGCCCTTGTGGGGGAGGAAGTGATTTAACGCCTGTCCCCGGGTTAGAGGGTCAGGTGTGGGTTAGACGGAAAGGAGGCGCGGGCGTGATCGGGGCTTGGAGGCCCG
>DASZYN010000376.1:0-6600 GCA_035545435.1 Acidobacteriaceae bacterium
CCGAGATAGGGCTGGCGGCGCCAGTATTTCAGGTTGTGCCGCGACTCGCAGCCGGTGCGGGCAAAATTCGAGATCTCGTATTGCGCCAGGCCATGGCCGGCAAGAAAGCCGATCGCTTCGGTATAAAACTCAGCGATGCGATCGTCGGGGGGAACTTCGTTCGCGCGATAACGTCCACCGTTCACAAGCATTTCGCGGCCCAGCCGCGAATCTTCGTCGACTTCCAGCATGTAAATGCTCGCGTGATCGACGCCCGAATCCGCAAGAACCTGCAGGGATTCATACCACGAGTTCATGGTCTGGCCCGGCAGACCGGCGATCAGATCGACACTAACATTGGAAATGCCCGCAACCTGCACGCGGCGAATATCTTCAAGAGCCGCCGCTCGGTTGTGCAGGCGGCCGGTTGCCTTCGCTTCGCTGTCCACAAAGGACTGCACGCCAAAGCTGACGCGCGTGACGCCGCATTCCACCAGAGCCTCGAGCACGGCCGGTTCAATTTGCCCGGGAGCGCATTCAACGGTGATCTCAGCCGTCGGCAGCACGGCGAATTCACGGCGCAATGCGGTGAACAGCCGGTGAAACAACTCCGGTGACAGCAACGACGGCGTTCCACCGCCCAGGTAGATGCTGTCGACCGCCTGCGGCAATTGCGCACCCCATTTTTTTGCGCTCGCGCGGATGCGGCTGAGGTCCTTCTCGATGCAGGAAATATAGCGATCGTGATAACTGGCGGGAAAAACTCCTGAAGAAAAATTGCAGTAGGTGCACTTGGAACGGCAAAACGGAATGGAGAGATAAATCCCGAGCATTTCCATATGTTTCTATTGTCCCACTGCGATCGAAGATCGCCTATGCGGTGACAATCTATTCATCTTGACGAGCCGCGGGCGGTGTGCCGCAACAATTCGCGCAAAGCAGCGTTCACTTCATGCAGAGACGATCCGGTGCAAAGAGGGCCGGATGAGAGGTTCACAACTTCGAAAGCAATTCGAAGCGAACCCGAGGAGGTCTCGAAAATGAAAAGCATCCTTCGCGCACTCGCACTCACCGGCATTGTTGGTTTTGGCGCAGCCGCCGGAGCACAGGCTCAGACAAGGTTCTATGTTGGCATCGGGACCTCGGCCGTCGCGGCCATTCCACCTTGCCCGGGTGAAGGGTACGTGTGGACAGCAGGCTACTACGACAGCTATGGCTGGGTTCCGGGCCAGTGGGTTTATCGCGGATACGATCGGGACAACTACTATCGGGCCCGGGTGGACTGGGACCACCGCTACTACGATCACGACCGTGACCGGGATCGCCGCTACGACCGCGACCGGCACGATCGCGACGACCACTACCGCGGACACGACCGGCACTGAGTGAACAGGATGCGGGCCGTGTCCCCAAAAACCGGCCCATGCGCACCCGTTGAAGCTCCCCGCTTCCGGGTGCGTACCGTTTTCAGGCTGCGAAAATTCGCTCCTCCCTGCGCGCTTCGCAGCATCGCTGAAGGGAACAACGACAATCCCTCATGCGTATCCTTTGCCTGAAACCTTGCGGAGGCACCCATGGCCGGACTCCTCGGTGTCGCAATCTACTTTCTGCCCTCGATCGTTGCAGCGGCACGCCAGACGCACAACGTGACCGGGATCTTCCTGCTGAACCTTTTTCTGGGCTGGACCGGGATCGGCTGGATCATCGCCCTGCTTCTGGCCATGGGTTCCACACCCAGCTATTGCTACCCTCCGCCGTGGTATTACCCACCGCCGCCCCGACGCTGGTATTGAAGAACGACAACCGAGCGCTACCAGCCCATTGTGAAAGGGTTTATCCTCCGGGAAACCAGCGAAAAGACGCCGCAACATTCTGCGGCGTCTAACGTTAGTAGAGGTAGCCGCCGACGGAGTCCGCTGCAGGAACCGGGAGGGGGCGTTCAGATCGCAACGATAGAAAATGAGAGCGATCTGAAGGAGGTTTGGACCATGCGCACGCTGCGCAACGCTTTGTTCCTCGGATTGCTGGCCTTGCCCCTCGCCCTGGCGAAACCGGCTCAGGCACAGGTGGCGATTGGCATCGGAATCGGGCCGGAGGTCGCTTATCCTGGCTACTACGACATCGCGGGGCCGCCGGTCTGCGACTACGGCTATTACCCCTATTACCCCTATACCTGCGCGCCCTACGGTTACTGGGGCCCTGACTGGTTTGCCGGCGGCGTCTTCATTGGCGCCGGCCCGTGGTACCACGGCTGGTATGGCCGTCCGTGGGGTTGGGGCTACGGCCACGTTGGATACTACGGCGGCTGGGGACGCGGCTATTACGGATACCGGGGCTGGGGCGGCTATCACGGCTACGGGCGCGGCTACCATGGCTACGCCGGCGGATACCACGGGTATGCCGGAGGCACGCGGGGCTTCAATGGTCGCGGCTACGGCGGCGCCTATCACGGCCCGTACACCAATGGGTTCCGTGGCGGAGCCGGCGCTTATCGCGGAAACTCCGGTGGATTCCGGGGTGGCGCCGCAGGTGGATTCCATGGCGGGGCCGCTGGCGGCTTCCGTGGTGGAGCGGGCGGCGGGTTCCGCGGCGGTATGGCTGGTGGATTCCATGGCGGTGGTGGCGGATTCCACGGCGGCGGCGGATTTCATGGTGGCGGAGGCGGCGGCTTCCACGGCGGTGGTGGTCACCGGTAATTCTTCGCTGCCCAACACTAAAAGGCCCGCTTTTCGGAGCGGGCCTTCGTGTCACTGGATCGTGCCTTCTGGCTGTGCCTAAACCGGCTCCTTCCGAAAATCCCTCCGCGCCAAAGCCATCGCGATTGCGGCGATCCGCTCTGACGCATCCGGATGCGCGAGCGTTCGGGCGTTTTCGGCCATCCTTTGCAACTCAGCCGGTGCCGCGAGCAGTTCGCTGAGGGTCCCCTCCAGTTGCGCCGGAGTCAGATCGGGTTCAAGTAGCACACGCGCAGCCCCGGCTGCCGCCATCACCTCGGCATTCTTTCTTTGATGGTCATCGGCGGCAGTCGGCAAGGGCACCAGTACCGCCGGCTTTCCGGCAGCAGCGAGTTCGGCGACCGTCGATGCCCCGCTGCGTGCGAGCACCAGGTCCGCCGCCTCAAAACGGCGCGGCATGTCATCGAGGAATGGCGCCACCTGCCACCGATCCGGCGGAGCACCGCTTTCCTGATACGCCTGGAGCGTCGCCTCGGCGTGGCGCGCTCCCGCCTGGTGCAGGATGGTAAGCCCCGGGATCGCGTTCAGAAGAGAAGCGGCAATTTTCGGCATCATCGCATTCAAGGTGCGCGCTCCCTGGCTGCCCCCGAAGACCAGCAGATGCGGTATGGCTCCTGCGGGCCTGGCTGCGAGCCGAAAGAACTCATTCCGAACCGGAATCCCGGTGACATGCGCATTGCGAAAATATCGTGCCGCAGGCTCGAAGTTCACGGCAGCCGCCCTGACCCGGCTTCCGATCAGCCGATTCGCCAGACCGGGCACAGCGTTGGGCTCAAAGGCCAGCGTCGGAATCCTCAAAAGGATCGCCGCGCCCATCACCGGACCGGAAGCGTAGCCTCCAACACCGATCACCACGTCCGGCCGGAAATGCCGCAACAGCCGCACACACTGCCAGAAACCCAGGGGGAGATCCACCAGCGTGCGCAGCCTCGTCATGAGGGAGACGCGATTCAGCTGTCCTACGCGAATCAGTTCCAGGGAGTAGCCCGCCTGCGGCACCAGTCTCGATTCCAGTCCGCGCGCCGTGCCGACGAAGAGGAGGTCAGCTCCATGCCGGGCCTTCAGCTCATCCGCAATGGCGAGTGCCGGAATGATGTGCCCGCCCGTGCCGCCACCGGCGATCAGGACGCGCGCGGGTCCGGTCTGTGCCGAGAGCGTGTCCCGCACTCTGTCCCTTCAGTCCACTTCCCGGGTGATATTCAGCAACACGCCCACCAGCACCAGCATGATGAACAAGGACGTTCCGCCGTAGGAGACAAAGGGCAGCGTGATGCCTTTGGTCGGCACCAGCGCCAGCACGACGCTGACGTTGAAGAAAGCCTGGATCAGAATCGTCGCCGTGATGCCAAAGGCGACGAAGCGGGCAAAGGGATCCCGGGAGAGAATCGCCGCCCGCATGCCGCGCCACCCGATGAAGACGAACAGGCCCACCACAATCAGCGCGCCAATCAGACCCAGTTCTTCCGCCACGTTGGCAAAGATATAGTCCGTCTGCGGCTCCGGCAGATAGAACAGCTTTTGACGGCCATCCATATAACCCACGCCATGGAACCCGCCCGAGCCCACAGCAATGAGTGACTGAATAATGTGGAAGCCCTTGCCCAGCGGATCGGATTCCGGGTTGATAAAAGCCAGCATGCGGTCGCGGCGCCACTTGACGGCAAACAGCATGATGTACAGCACCGGCGCCGCTGCCCCCGCAGCGTAACCCAGGTACTTCGGGTGCATTCCGGCCAGCCACAACATCAATGCGGTCACGCCCGCGCACACCAGCGCGGTTCCCAGGTCCGGCTCTTTGAGGATCAAAGCAATAAAGATCAGGCTGGGCAACGCCGCGGGAATCAGCGTGTTACGCCAGTCGTCCATCAGATGCATGCGGTTCTGCAGAAACCATGCAAGAAACAGCACCAGGGCCGGTTTCGCGATCTCGGACGGCTGAAAAGAGAGCACGCTGAAGCGAATCCAGCGGTGGGTGTTATGCGAGTCGTGCATGAAGAATGCCGCGAGCAGCAGGATGATCGTGACCCCCACGACCGGAAAGACCACCGTGGGCTTGTTGTAGTTGCTGTACGGCACGCGCATCAGCAGTGTCATAGCAAGGAGTCCGAAAACAGCCCACAGCGACTGGCGAACGACAAAGTAGTACGGCGAGCCGAAGCGCTCCCCGGACATGACAGCCGACGCGCTGAAGACCATCGCCAGGCCGATCACGACCAGCACGATTGCCGCGAAGTACAACCACTTGTCGACGCCGACTCGTTTCGCCATAAGACTCGTTTCTGTACCTAGGTTGCCGAAAGTGCGGCCAGACCGCGCCGCGCCAGAACCGTCTCCTTGAACACGCGTCCCCGATGCTCGTAGTTCTCGAACTGGTCGAAGCTGGAACAGGCAGGCGCGAGAAGCACGATCTCGCCCGGTTGTGCCGCAGCAGCGGCTTTTGCAATCGCTGCATCCAGCGTTCCCGCGCTCACAATGGGAACGGCCCCTTCAATGTGCGTGTGAATCTTCTCGGCCGCCGCCCCAATGGTGTACACGGCTTTGACCCGCTCCTGCAGCAGCGCGCGCATCTGCCGGTAGTCGGAGTTTTTGTCCTTGCCGCCGAGGATCAAATGGATCCCACCGGGAAAAGCGGCAATGGCCTTCATCGACGCGTCCACATTTGTCGCCTTCGAGTCGTTGTAGTAGTCGACGCCGTTGATCTTCGCCACAAACTCCAGCCGATGCTCGACCGCATGGAATTCCACCACCGCTTTGCGGATCGCTGCCGCCTCCACGCCCGCCAATCGCGCCGCGCATACCGCTGCCAGGACGTTCTCGATGTTGTGCGCACCTTTAAGCGGAATTTCGCTCACCTTCACCACCGGCTCCGGAGCAGCCTGTTCCGAAGCGCGCCACGTGATCGTGCCTTCATGGACGAAAGCTCCCTGCCGCACGATCTTTTTTTGGCTGAACCAGAACACCCGCGCTTTTGCACGGACTGCTGCTCTGGACGCCACATCGTCGTCGGCGTTCAACACCAGCGCATCGTCGACCGTCTGCTGGGCGAAAATCCTCTCCTTCGCCGCGACGTAGTTCTCGAAAGTCCCGTGACGATCCAGATGATCCGGCGTGATGTTCAGGATCACGGCAATCTGCGGACGAAATTCGTGCGTCGTCTCCAACTGGAAGCTCGAGACCTCCAGCACCGACCAGCCGTCGTCCCGAGATCCGTCGACCAGCGCGATCACCGGAACCCCGATGTTGCCACCGACCTGAACCTGCAGCCCACCCGCCTTGAGAATCTCTCCACAAAGAGTCGTCGTCGTGGTCTTGCCATTGGAGCCGGTGATTGCCAGCACCTTCCCGCGAAGATAGTGCGCCGCCAGCTCGACTTCTCCGATGATCGGCAAACCGAATTTCTGAACCTGGGCCAGCTCAGGTGTATCCACCGGAACGCCCGGGCTCACGACGATGAGGTCCTGCCGCCGGAACGTGAGCAGCCCATGGCCGCCCGCCTCGACCGCAATGCCTTCTTCGATGAGCGCCGGAATTTCTTTCGTCAGCTCTTCGGCGCTGCGCACGTCGGAAACCGTCACCTGCGCGCCCTGACGCCGCAGAAACAGCGCCGCTGCCAGCCCCGACTTGCCAAGACCGACGACCAGTACTTTTTTTCCTTTGATTTCCATCCGCAACTCGCGCGCCGGGTGGCTTCATTGTGTCACGCCGGCTCTGTCCTTTATCGCAGCTTGAGGGTGGTGAGTGCAAAGAGTGCAAACACCAGCGCCAGGATCCAGAAGCGCGCGATCACTTTTGACTCCGACCAGCCCAGCAGCTCGAAGTGATGATGCAACGGCGCCATGCGGAAGATGCGCTTGCCGCCTCGCAGCTTATAGCTCCCCACCTGCAG
>DASZYN010000377.1:0-2363 GCA_035545435.1 Acidobacteriaceae bacterium
AAGCCGGAGGGGGTACTGGAGGTGCCGGAACGGCCGGGCAGTTTGTGCTTTGGAGGGAAAGAGGGGCGCACGCTGTTCATCGCGGCGCGCAGTTCGATTTACGCCATCCAGACGCGGGAACCGGGAAAGTGATGCGAAGTCAGCGTCGGATGATCCACATGAGCCAGCTGGCGACGATCACTGAGGCGATAAAGAGGACCCAGCAGTAGATGCCGTAGCGAACCATGCCGCGCGGCGTCGAGCGCTGGGTGACGCCGAAGACCACCGAGGTGCAGGTAGCAAACAACAGGACTGCCGTGAAGTGGGAGGGAGTGAGCATTAGACCTTCCTCCCGATGCGCAGGTTGTGAGCATCGACGGCGGAGACGAAATTCAGCAGGCCGGCGACGACCACGAACTTGGTACCGTAATCGGCGGTAACCAGCTGGACGGTGCTTTGGCCCAGCGAGAAGATGCGGGCGATGAAGTAGAGGAGTCCCGTGCCAAGATCGCCGGCGAAGCCGAGCATGTCGAGGGGATCGCCGGTGTTGGGAACGTAGACCTTGGCCTGCATGGCAAGGCCGAGCGAGAACATGGCGGTGATGGCCAGGAAGAGCACGAGTGCCCGAATCCAATGGCGAGTGAGCAGATGGCCTGCACCCGGCACGAGCCATCCGAGGATGAGTGCGGAGTAGACGAAGCCCTGAGATTTGGCTGGTGCAGGGGTCTGCTCTTTAGTCGCCATGCTTTCTATGACTATAAATGAACGGCGCAGATGAGTTGCTGTGGCCGGAGCGAGGCCTCAGATTCGCACGAGGTCCCTCTGGATGCGGCCGGTCACGACGGCATTGTCGCGCGAGGTGATCATGTTGACTTCGCTGCGGACGCCAAATTCCGGCAGATAGATGCCGGGCTCGACGGAAAAGCAGGTGAAGGGCAGGATGCGCCGCTCGTCGTGAGTTTCGAGGTTATCGAGGTGGGCGCCGCTGCCATGGAGTTCGGCGCCAATGTTGTGCCCGGTGCGATGGGTGAAGTACGGCCCATATCCGGCATTGCTAATGACATTGCGGGCCGCGTCGTCGGCCTGGAAACCGGCGATGGGGTGAGCACCGTCAGTGAAGGCGGTGCGCACAGCCTGAATAGCGGCATCGCGCGCGTCACGGACGACGGCGAAGACGACGCGCTCCTGCTCGCTGGGTTCGCGATTGACGACACCGGTCCAGGTGATGTCGTACCAGCAGGTGCCGGGGCGATTGAGACGCGCCCAGATGTCGATGAGGAGGAACGAACCGGAGACAATGGGGCGGCTCGATTCGGCGCTGGGCTCGTAGTGGGAGTTGGAGCTGTTTTCGTCGATGGAAACATTGGGGCCGTGGTCGGTGGTGAGGCCGGCGCGGTCCATGGCCTCGCGGAACCAGAGCATCATGTCGTATTCGGTGGCGGGGGAGCCGGAGCGGGCACGGCTGCCGATGTACGAGAAACCCTGCACGAGGATTTCATCGAGAGCTTTCTGGGCGGCGTAGTGGCTGTCGATCTGTTCCGGAGTGAGAACGGCCTGGAACTGGCTGACCAGATCGGCGGAGCTGACGATGTCTTTGCCCATGGAGCGGATCAGTTCGATGGTGCCGGCGTCGACCATGGAGACATACATGATGGAGTTGCGGGGAGAATACTGCATGGCGATGCGATTCCACGGCGCGAGCATGGCGTCGAGGCGGGTTTCGAGTTCCTGCCACGAGGAATAAACGCCTTTCGAGCCAGGAAGCGAGTCCAGTTTGTCGGCTTCGATGCGATGGACAAGCTTGCGAGGTTCGCCTTCAGCCGGGATGACGTAGTACCAGCGGCGGCTGACGAGTCCGTGATCGGGGAGGCCGAGGATGGCGGCGGCGAGCGGGTCGCGGTGGTGGTGATCGTAGAAGAGCCAAGCGTCGAGACGTGCGCCTCGCAGCGCTGCCTGGATTGCATCGAGGTCCATGAGCGTAGGGTACAGGGTGCACGGTTCAGGGTGTAGAAAAACAGAGACGCCCTGCGGTTTTAGCGGCGTATCTTTCGAATGGGTGTCGTCCACTGCGGTCACTATGAAGCGGTTTCTGAATATTCTGAAATTCACCGTTAAGGTTGTGCTGGTTACTGCGGTGGCGGTGTGGGTCGGGGACTGGGCGCTTTTTCGCGTGCGTGCAGCCAGGGGCACAGCATTCGACACGGTGCAGGTGGAGGAATACCTGACCACTGCCCTGAAGGGCAACAAGCAGGAGTACGACTATATGGGGACCGCGCAGGTGACATGCGCGCGAGCGGTGTTTCCGCATGGCGGAGCGCCGGCATGCTGGTGGGTGCGCCGGCACAGGACAGAGTGGGAATGAGGGCAGCGGAAACGACGCCTGG
>DASZYN010000378.1:0-3480 GCA_035545435.1 Acidobacteriaceae bacterium
CGCCGGTGCTCGTCATGGTTTCCGGTCCGGCACACGGCCAGTCGCTCGACGATGCGCGAGCGACGGTCATGGATGGATTGGGTGCGATTCTTCCGGATGCGGAGAAGGCGGGCATCACGATTGGAATTGAGCCGCTTCATCCCATGTACGCGGCGGAGCGGTCTGTGGTCGTGACGCTGAAGCAGGCGAACGATCTTGCGGAGCAGCTCAACAGCCCTGCCGCGGGCGTGGTTGTCGATGTATTCCACGTGTGGTGGGATCCGGAAGTTCATGCCGAAATCAAGCGGGCACGAGGAAAGATCGCAGGATTTCATGTGTCGGACTGGCCGGTGCCGCTTCCCGGAATTCTGATGGGCCGCGCGATGATGGGCGATGGGGTGATCGAAGTGCGCAGGCTGCGCGAGGCGGTTGACGCCACCGGCTATGACGGTCCGATTGAGGTTGAGATCTTTAATGATGCGGTATGGGGCATGGCGGAAGGCGAAGTGATGGATCTGATTCAGCAGCGTTTTCTTGAATATGTGGTTTGAGCAGCGTCATCGATTATCCGGTGAAGCGATCCTTGGCGCAGAAATGTAACCGGTATGAGGAGGAGACGGATGCGGTCAGTGCTGGGAGGGATCAGGCAGGGATCGGGCGTGCTTTTGGGGATGGCAGCGTCGCTGACGCTTGCCTGGTTTGCGATGACGGCGATCGCGGCGCCGATGCAGGAGCCTCACTCCGAAGGCGCGGCCATCCATTACGACAGCGCGACGCGGGTCTTTCGTCTTGACGCGGCCGGCGTGACGTACGCGTTTGGGGTGAACGAGGTGGGGCAGCTGCAGAGCCTTTACTGGGGCGCAAGGCTCGATGCCGGGGATGCATTTCCGGCGGCTCATTCGCAACCGGAGCGGGCTTCCTTCGATCCTTCGGTGGACACCACGCCGCAGGAGTTCGTGGGGTGGGGCGGCGCTCTTTACGTGGAACCGGACGTGAAGATCACGTTTCCGAATGGCAATCGCGACCTGGTGCTGCACTATGTCTCGCACCGCATCGAGGGGAATCGGCTGCTGGTGACGATGAAGGATATTTCTCTCGATGTTCTTGTCGTCCTGGAATACGAGATCGATCCGGGCACGGGCATTTTGCGACGCTCGGCGACGATTGAGAACCAGACGGAGGCGCCCTTCACCATCGAGCAGGCATTCGCCGCGACCTGGAATCTGCCGCGCAGCAACGAGGATCGGTTGCGGTATCTGAGCGGGCGCTGGGCGGGAGAGTGGAATGTGCAGGAGCAGCTGGTGCGGCCTGGAAAGACGGTGCTCGAGAGCCGGCGGGGAACGACGGGTGCGCAGAACAGTCCCTGGTTTGCGATCGATCATGACGGCGAAAACGATCCGGAGCACGGCGGTGTGTGGTTCGGAGCGCTGGGCTGGAGCGGATCGTGGGAGATCACGGTCGAGCAGAACCAGGTCAGGGATATACGTGTGAGCGGAGGCTTCAACAGCTTTGATTTTGGCTATCGGCTGGAAAAGGGGCAGAGCCTGCGCACGCCGGACTTCTACGCCGGCTATACGGAGAACGGGATCGGTGGCGCATCACGACTGCTGCATCAGTTCGAAGTGGCCTCGATCCTGCCGCACGCGCCGGATCCGGCGCTACGGCCTGTGCTGTACAACTCGTGGGAGGCAACCGAGTTCAAGGTCGACGAGGCTGGCCAGATGGCACTGGCAGAGAAAGCCGCGTCGATCGGTGTCGAGCGCTTCGTGATGGACGATGGGTGGTTCGGCGAGCGGAATGACGACCATGCAGGGCTCGGCGACTGGTATCCGAATCCGCAGAAGTTTCCGCACGGGCTGAAGCCGCTGATCGACAAAGTGCATGGGCTGGGGATGAGCTTTGGATTGTGGGTTGAACCGGAGATGGTCAACCCAAACAGCCAGCTTTATCGTGAGCATCCTGACTGGGTACTGAATTTTCCTGATCGTCCGCGCAATGAAGGGCGCCATCAGCTGGTTCTGAACCTGGCTCGGCCCGACGTGCGCAAGTGGATGTTTACGACGCTGGACAATCTGCTGAACCAGAACGCGATTGATTTTCTGAAGTGGGATTACAACCGCAACTGGTCGGAGCCGGGCTGGCCGCAGGTTGCGCCGGACCAGGAAAAGAACGTTTACGTTGATTTCATTCGCAACTACTACAGCATTCTCGCCGAGCTGCGCGAGAAGCATCCGAAGGTGGAGATCGAGAGCTGCTCGGGCGGGGGCGGCCGCGTCGATCTGGGCGTGATGCACTACACGGATGAGGTGTGGCCGTCGGACAACACTGACGCTTTCGACCGGCTGACGATCCAGAACGGCTTTACCTATGCCTACACGCCGGCGGTGATGATGGCGTGGGTCACGGATTCGCCGACGTGGGTTAACCATCGCACGCTGTCGCTGGAGTATCGATTCCTCTCCTCGATGCAGGGCTCGCTGGGTGTGGGGGCGAATCTGAACCACTGGACGCCGGAGGATTTTGCGACGGCGAAGAAAATGATTGAGCAGTATAAGTCGGTTCGCGAGACGGTTCAGCGCGGAAGGCTCTACCGGCTCATCGAGCCCATCGGCGGAAGCGAACAGTCGGCGACCGAATATGTGGGACGGGATGGTCACCAGGCAGTGGTGTTTGCATTCCTGCATTCGAGCGGCGAAATGTATCCTTACCCGCGGCTCTATCTGCGAGGGCTGGACCGGAATGCCGTTTATCGGGTGAGTGCCATGGACGGGAAGCTGGCCGCGGAGACGCCCCAGGAGGCAAGCGGCGCATGGTGGATGGATCATGGAGTGGATGTGCATCTGATTGGAGATTTCCAGGCAGCGGCATTCACTCTGGAACGCGTGTCTGCTCCGATGCGGACTCCCTGACGCGGTTGAGCCACTGTTGCGGCAGCGGGTACGAGGGACCTTGCCGGAGCTGCGGGGGCAGATCGTTTCTGTAGAGTAATTGCATGCCCAGCCGGCTCTCCGGAGCGATGCGCCTGGTCGCGCAGCCGCGGAAACTGCGTTTCCTGCCATTGCTTGCCGCGACGTATTTCATGGTCTCGGGCGGGCCGTACGATATCGAGGACATCATCGGTTATGGCGGCTATGGCCGCGCTCTGGTGCTGCTGTTCGTGTTGCCCTTCTTCTGGAGTTTTCCTACTGCCCTGATGCTGGGGGAACTGGCGTCGGCGGTACCGGCAGAGGGTGGTTTCTACGCGTGGGTTCACCGGGCGCTTGGTCCGTTCTGGGGCTTTCAGGAGGCGTGGCTCTCGCTGGCATCGTCGGTGTTCGACATGGCGATCTATCCCACGACCTTTGTTCTTTACCTGAGGCAACTGGCTCCGGACCTGACGGCAGGGCATCGCGGACTGCTGCTGGAACTGTCGGTGGTGGGGGTGGCGCTGGTGTGGAATCTGCGCGGCGCGCGCGCGGTGGGCGAGGGCTCGATTGGATTGTGGGCGGTTTCGATTTCACC
>DASZYN010000379.1:0-18274 GCA_035545435.1 Acidobacteriaceae bacterium
TATCGAGTGCGGAGGCTACCGGCTTGTGGAACTCGTCGTTGACGGCATCGGCAATCTGGCGGGCTGTGGTGAAGTCGGGGTTGTGCAGGAGCAGCGAGACGGTTTTGAAGTCGTGGAGATCGACAGCCGTGTCGCGCTCGACGATGCCGCCATTGGGCACCATGCCGACGGTGGGAGTATTCACCTGCTTGCCGTTTTGCGCGTTGCCGACCGAGTATCCACCGATCAACAACGGTCCCTGGGCTTCGGCGTAGATCTGGCCGTCGGGACCGTGGAGGGCGGTCATCAGCAGGACGCCGCCGGCGAGACTCTTGGCATCGCCGACCGAGGAGGCGGTGACGTCGATCTTTTCGCCGGGCCGCGCGAAGGGCGGCAGCGAAGCGGTGATGAAGACAGAGGCGACGTTGCGCACCTGGACGGTGCCGGGGGGAATGAGCACACCCATCTTCTGCATCGCGTTGGCAAGCGTCTGGACGGTGAAGTAGGTCTGCTGGCTGTCGCCGGTCTGGGTGAGACCGACCACGAGGCCATAGCCGACGAGCATGTTGTCGCGCACACCCTGCACGCTGGTGATGTCGCGAACGAGTACGCGATGGTTGTTCGTGCTGTTATCGGCGAATGCGGTCGCGGTGAGGATAAGGCCGCAGAATCCGATCGCCAGCTTGCTGAGTGCCATGCTGTATTTAGTCGTTGTCTGCATCAGAAACCCACCAGCCAGAGAATGGCTCTCGTGACGGGATTCAGCGGACGCGTGCTGTCGGCCAGGATTCCCTTGCCCTTCATTTCGATTTCGAGATTGCTCAGCGCCGAGGAGGTGACGGTATTGTTCGGGCCAATGTCGTTGGGGCGAACCACGCCGCGAATCGTCACGTCCTCATGCTGGTTGTTGAGGAAGATCTTCCGCTGCGCTTCCAGCACGAGGTTGCCGCTGGGCAGCACCGCGATCACCTGACCGGTCATGCTGGTCTGAAAGGTGGTACTGGAGTCGGTGGCGCCTGATCCTTTGAGCGTGGTCGCCGAGTTGGCGTTGAAGAGCGGGTTCAGACCTTTTGTATTGATGGCACCCGCCAGGCCGGTGATCCCGGATGCGGTTTGGAACGCACGGGAACTGTTCACGTCCTTGTTCTGAGCGGCCGTGGTCTGCACAGAGACGAGGATGACGACGGTGTCGTTGAGCTTGCGCGCCTTGTAGTCAACCGAAAGCTCATCGAATGCTCCGCCCGGCGACCACAGGCTGCCGGTTGTGTGCGGAGACGGGACGCTGTCATGCTCCTCGAGGCGAGCAATATATTGCGAACGCAGCTGGGCGGGAGAAGCGGCCTTTGTTTTGCCGGCCTGCGCTGAGCCCGCTGTAATCGCAGCCATTGTGACAAACAGCAAGAGCTGGCGCATATTGCGAATCCTCTTCATCACAACCGGCCTTTCAGGACGCCGGCGCCCGCCACCTGGGCTGTATAGGTTTGCTGGCGATCGGGGCCTTCGGCGCGGATGGTTTGTCCGATTGCGCCACTCTGAAGACAGCGAACCGCCACGCGGATGTGGATGTGATCGCCTTCGATGTAGAGCGTCGCGGGAGATCCGGCGTGGACGACCATCGCTGGAGTGCTGCGAATGGCAGGTTCAGGCGCGGGTGAGTCGCTGGCCGCGGCGATCTGACTCGTGGCCATGTTGCCAAGGCGCACGCTGACGAAGAATGGCAGGCACTGCTGTGTGGTCGCGCACTCAAGACGGGCAACAATTTTGTCGCCCGGCCAGCGTTGCATCGACTGCACCCGCAATTGAGGGTTGGTGGTGGTGGCAACCGGGTCGCTCAGCAGAGTGAGCTGCGTTGGAGAAACCTGCATACCCATGGTGGCCATAGCCCCGGCGACGTTCTCCGAGCTGATCGCGTAGCGGCCCGATGCGGCAAGCGCAGGCAGCGGAGCGAAGAGGAGAATCCAGGGCAGAAAAGACTTCAATCGAGTCACAGAACCCTCACTACTGCGCCAGCTGATTCAGTTGCTGCAGCATCTCGTCGGCGGCCTTGATGACGCGCGAGTTCGACTCATAGGAGCGCTGCGCGAGGATCATGTTCACGAACTCGTCGACGACGTTCACGTTCGACTGCTCGAGCATTCCCTGCTGGATCGTGCCGAGCCCCTGCGAGCCGCCTGGAGCACCGACAACGGGATCGCCAGACGCGGTCGTTGGCATGTAGATGTTGTTGCCGATGCTGTTGAGGCCGCCCGGATTGGCAAACATAGCCAGCTGAATGATGCCCACCTGCTGAGCCTGGGTCTGGCCGGGCAGCGTGGCGCTCACCGTGCCGTCGCGACCGATGGTGATGTTGGTGGCCGACTGCGGAACGGAAATGGAGGGCTGCAACTGATCGCCGTTGGCGGTCACAAGGTTGCCCTGCGCATCCGGCTGGAACGAACCGGCGCGGGTGTAGCCGAGCTGGCCGTTGGGCTGAAGAATCTGGAAGAAGCCGGAGCCTTCAATCGCGAGATCGAGTGGATTGCCGGTGTTGGTGAGATCGCCCTGGGTCTGCACGATTTCAGTGTTGCCGGGACGCGTGCCGAGGCCGATCTGCAATCCCGAGGCAACGGTGGTTTGCTGCGTTGCCGCGGCACCGGGCATGACGTCGTTCTGATAGAGCAGGTCGGAGAACTGCACGCGGCGCTCCTGAAAGCCGGCCGTGCTCGAGTTCGCCAGATTGTTCGCGATGTTATCGAGGTTGAGCTGCTGGGCGGTCATGCCGCTGGCTGCTGTGTAGAGCGCATGAAACATCCGTGGTTCTCCTTTTAGCCTGCCTTGGGCAGATCCTGCGTTGCGGTCTTATCCATTTCGGAGTTGAACATTGAGAGAGCGCGCTGCATGATCTCCGCGCTTTGCTGCGCTTCGACCAGCTCGACCATGCCGGCGACGGGATTGACATTGGAATTTTCGAGAAAGCCCTGACGCACGGCCGACTCTTTGGGCGGCTGCACAGCGTTCGCGGGGACCGAATAATACGAATTGCCGAGGCTGGTGATCTGTGTGCCGGGCTTGAATTCGACGAGCTTTAGTTTGCCGCTGACCGCGCCGTCCAGGGAGATGGTGCCGTCCGCGCTGATGGCGACCTTGCCCGCAGGCATGGGGATGGGGCCATTCTCGCCCAGCACGGGATCGCCGGTGCTGGTGACGAGCTGGCCTTTCGATGAGATCTGAAACGCGCCATTCCGTGTATAGGCCGTGCCGTTCGCCGTCTGGACGGTGAAGTAGCCTTTGCCTTCGATGGCGACATCGAGAGTGTTGCCCGTCTTCTGCAGGGTGCCCTGACTAAGGTCGAGCGTTGTTCCGCTCATCAAGCCATATTGGTTCATCGCATCGACGAGAGCCGAACCGGTAGGACCGGCCGCGTCGGCAAGCACGGTGCTGAAGACATTCTCCGATGCACGAAACCCAGCGGTGCTGGCGTTCGCCAGGTTGTTGGCGATCGTATCCAGCTCCGAGGTGCGCGAAACCAGGGCCGTACACGCCGCGTAGTATCCGGAATCCATAGAACCTCTGGCCAGAACTTATGCACGAGGCGTGCCAAAACACCAGGCAAACTTTGCCTGGACTCAGCCTCGAAACGGCTTCAGAAGGGTGTTTGGATGAGGGTTTGATGAGAAGTGCCGGGGAGAGAGGGTTTCCCGCCAGCGCGGAGGCCGGCGATCCTCATTCGAAGGCAATCTGCCCGGGCTATGAAGGAAGCTCAATCGCGGCTACAGAGTTGGGGCGCCATACCGGCACACATGGGGCAACGCGGGGAGATGCGAGCCATCTGGTGTGCTTTGCGGAGCAAGCTGTTCCAGCCCTTTTCTGTGCCGGGCGTTTGCGGTTCGGCGAATAACAGCTGCACGCAGGATGGCAGGGACCACGTTTCCGCCAGCCGCTTTCCTTTGGTCGTCCATCCGTTCACCAGCGCCTGCGGCCAGGGCCAGCCGAGGACTTCGGGAAGAGCACCGAGCGAATGCATGAGTCCGACCATGTAGGCTTCATCGGGATGGTCCCGGTCACCCCCGGCGACCGCAATTTTGCGGCATAATTGCGCAACTTCACGGGCGTGCGCCCAGACTTCGATGACACCACGATGACGCGCTTCGCTCAGAACTGTCCTGCGCCCTGCCACGCGCAGGCAGGCCTCGGGTCCAAGATGCGAAATGCAGTCTTCGATGCGCGCCGGACGATCTCCCGCGCACTCGCGCGCGGCGAGACGCAGAATCTGGAGAGTCGCTCCGAGGTCGCTCAGGACAAGCTGCGACAGTTCACCCAGGTCAACGGAAAAGTCATGCAGCCGCAGTTCCATCAGGAGCAGAGTTTCCGGGAGAGCCGGGACATCGGGGAGGTCGTCCAGTGACTCCGTTGGGAACTGCGGTACCTGAGCCATGCTGCGGCCCGCCGGAAATCCAAAAACCATCGCGTTCGACACAGATCGTCTCCCCGCATAGCTATCGGCATACGGGGACGAGGTTTCCAGTGCTAGGCGCCAACGATCCGGGGCGCGAACTTTGTGCCAGGGTTCTTCGGGGTGCGGGACGCGTTCGCCCGGGCGAAGAGGACGTCCACGATACGGCGCTTGCCGGTTAGCCTGGCCCACACCCACGACTTGCACTGCACAAAGGCGGCGTCGGTAGCCGCTGCATCGAGAGCGTAACGGCCGAGGGCCCGTGCCATCTGGCCCGGATCGCCCGGCTCTTCGAGCACAACTTCTTCATAGAACACAGGGAGCACAACGCGCTGCATCTGCTCGGAGAACTCCGCCGCAGTGAGGAAGCAAGGCTCCGCACGGTAGCCGGTGACTTGTTCAATGGACTGCAGGAGGTGATGATCGACGCGCTCGACGAATCCGAGCACGAGGCGTTTTGTGCCCGCAGAGTAAAACAGCGGGGCGGCCGAGAAGGAACGCAGAAGCGTCAGCGGAATTTCAACTTCTACCATGCGGCCGGCTCGTTCCTGATTGAGAACCGGATAGCCCCACTGCACGCTGCGCGCCGCGGCGAGGTGCTTTTCGTTGGTCAAACCCAGCACAAGCAACGTTTCTTCGAGATCGACGCCGTTCTTTTGTGAAACCTCGGTGGCGAGACGCAGCTGGTCTTCGGTGAGAAGGTCTTTCGACAGTAACGCCAGGCCCAGGGAGAGGCGGGGATTGCGGGGCATCTCCATAAGACGGCGCGCCGAGAGCGCGGCCAGCGGAAAGCGCGCACCGGCCACAAAGCAATCGACACCGCAGTACCAGTCCTGCCCGATGCGGATACCTGCACTCTTCGTGGGCACGGGGCGCATCAACAGCTTGTTGTGGCAGCTGGGCGAGGCGCAACGCGCACGCACGTGATTCCAGCCAAGATTGATGGGAGGCAGCAGAGATTTCAAAGTCAAGTTCATCGGGATGGGCCTTGTCGTCTAATTCATGAGGTGAGAGGCGACGGGTTGCGGTATCTCCGTCACGCGCAGGCCATAATTGCCGTCGACAATCACCGCTTCGCCGCGGGCGATGACTTTTCCATCGAGCAGAAGCTCGACCGGCTCGTCGACCATGCGATCCAGTTCAATGACCGAACCGCTGGAGAGCTCGAGGACTTCACGGAGCGGGAGCTGACGCTGTCCAAATCGGAGCGAGACGTTCAGCTCCACATCCATGACCAACTGCAGATTGCCGGACTCGAATCGAGGAGCACCCACAGTCGAGGTCCCGACACCGCTCGATACGGCACAAAGTGCCGCAACGAGTTGTCCGTCGAAGTAAAGCAACACCGGAGCCCCCGATTCATCCGCCGGAGCGGCCAGTTGCACGACAAACATGCCGCCGAAAGCTAACCCGGAAACACGATCGAGGCGGAACGTCAGCTCTCCGAATTGAGGGGTGAGCAGGATCTTCAGGCCTGCGGTTGCGCCGGCGAGGATCTTAACGAGCGCGTTCTCGCCTTCGTCGTCCACGGGCGGCCGACCGAGAATCTTAGCGGCAAGCGCGTTGAGCTGCGGCTCGTAAAATTCCACGAAACACTCGCCGCGCAAAGCACCGTCGACCGAGAGGCGAAAATGGACGGGTTGCCCCTGCCTTACCGAGGGCTCGGCGCCTTCCATCACTTCCAGCGGCCAGGGGGCTCCAACCGTTCTGCCCAGCGCGTCTGCAACGGCGGTGGCGAACGCGGCCGCGAAGACCCTGGCTCCCTTTTTGTTATTTGCGTTTTCTCCCATTGCTATTCCCTCTCCCAGTTCGTTGTTGTTACGCGGCGGCCAAGCTGTGCGGCCTTTTGCGTGCCGTTGCGCACCGGCACGGCTTCAAAGATTCCCTGACCACCGGCGCTGAGCATGCCGGGCTGCCGCACGGGTGCCCGCAGCTTGAGAACACTTCCCGGCTGCAGCGCGACGAGATCGCGCACGGCGACGCGCAGGCCCGGCAGCTCGGCGGCGACCTCGATGTCGCAGTCGAGAATCCGCTCGCGAATATTCGGCCGCGGAAAATACCGGACGCTTCCCTTTTTCTGCGGCTCGTCCTGTTTGATCTGCTGGATCAGCGCGCCCAGGAACACTGCGGGCAGAGCCATCTGGAACGTGCCTTTCGCGGGCCCGAGTTCCATTTCGAATTTTGCGATGGCGAGCCGTTCGTTGGCCTGGCCGTACTGCTGGACCAGCGACGGCTTGATGCGACGTCCCGGCGCCAGCGCCAGATTCGGAAAGTGCCAGACTCCTTCCACCTGGCGCGCAACCAATGCGACGACGTCCTGCATGATCTCTTCTTCGATTTCAGAGAGCTCACGGCTGGCACCGCCCAACGCCCCTGTGCCGCCGAGAAGAACTTCGATGATCGCGAAAACGATGTTCGCATCGCACTCCACAATCATGCTGCTCTGAATCGAGCTGAGCGCAAGCGGCACAATATATGTGAGCGGTGCAATTCCGGCAATGTGGTCTTTGATCGGCTGTTGTTCGACGCCCTTCGGTTTCACCTCGACACCGGTTCCGAGCCAGCTGTCGAGAGCAATGGCCAGGCGACGAGCAAAGGCTTCGTGAACCGTGTTTAAAGCGCGGGCGTTCTCGTTCGAGAGGCGACCCGCGGCCCTGAAATTGCAGGTCACAATGTTCTTCTCTTTTGCGCGAGGGCCGTCGGTGCCTGTGGCCGTGCTCGGCTCTTTCAGCGCCTGATCAGGCATGGTGGTACGCTCCTCTGGTGGTCGAGAATGATGGCTTCTGTTCGAGATGCGCAAGATACTCGCGCAGCTTGATGACCGCGGCCTGGCGAATCTGGGAGACGCGCGACAGCGCGACGCCGACGACCTGGGCGATTTCTTTCAGCGTGAGTTCTTCCCGGTAGTAAAGAGAGAGGATCAGCTGTTCTCTTTCGGTCAGCCTGGCGACAGCCTCAGCCAGGTGGGATTTCATTTCGCCTTCGAGACACAGGTCGAATGGGTTTGGATCATCCAGGTCCGGGGCGGATTCGATAACGTCGATGGTTTCCGAACCGCCGTCGGTGGCTGTGACCTGCTGTGCGCCGATGTGCAGAGAATCAATCTGTGCCGTGATGCGGCGAAGGTGCTCCAGATCGATCTGCATCTCCTCAGCAATTTCGGCTTCGGACGGATGGCGGCCGAGTTTTGATTCCAGCCGAGCGGTCGTCTCGGCAATCTCACGGCCGCGGCGGCGCAGCAGGCGCGATCCGGAATCGATTTCGCGCAGGCTGTCGAGGATGGCACCGCGAATGCGGAATTTTGCGAAGGTCTTGAATTGCGCATTGCGGGTTGGGTCGAAGCTGCGGTTCGCCTCGAGCAGGCCGATCACGCCCGCGCTCACGAGGTCTTCCAGTTCCACTTGCTGGGGAAGACGCTCGCGGATGCGCTGCGCAATGTAGTAAACCTGCGGGAGCTCCTGCAATACCAGATCATCGGCGTTCTCGCCGACCGCCGCACTGCGGCTGTAGGCTAGTTCAGCTGCCGTCATCGTTGCACCTCACCTGACATAAGACCCGTGAACCCTTTCATCGCACCGACCCCAGCGACATCACCTGCGTCATGGGCGGAATCTCCGACGGAGAAATGACCACGACCCTGGGAATAAATGGTTCCAGATGCCGTCGCAGATAGAAGCGGCCTGGCGATGCACAGAGCAGAACCGGCGGAGCCACGGCAAACTGGTCGCCGAGCATGGCGCGCAAACCATCGAGCACCCGACGCGCGACCGATACCTGAATGGCACTCCCCGACGATGCCGCTTGATTCTGCATCCCGGTTCGCATGCACTCTTCCTCGATGGAGCTGTCGAGCGTGACCACCTTCAGCTGACCGCGATCGTCGAGCAGCGGGCGAATCAGCGCGCGGCCCAGAGCGTGGCGGCACGCCTCCACGAGAATGACCGGATTCTTGTTGACTGCCGCCGTTTCGACCATGGTTTCGAGGATGGTGCCGAGGTCGCGGATGGAAACCTGCTCGCGCAGCAACTGCTGCAGTACTTTTTGAATTTCGCCGAGGCTCATGAGCTTGGGGGTGAGCTCTTCGATCAGCTTCGGATGGGAATCCGCGAGGCGATCGATCAGGCGTTTCGTCTCCGAGCGCGTGAGCAGCTCGTGGGCGTTCTGCCGGATCAGCTCGGCAAGATGCGCTGACAATGCCGACGTGTGATCGACAACCGCGTATCCAGCGGCGATCGCCTGGGCCTGGTGGTCGGGCGTGATCCACCGGGCGGGTGAATCGAAGGCGGGTTCGCGTGTTTCCTGACCAGGGAGATCGCCGGGCTTTGGATTCGAGTTGACGGCAAGCAGCCTATCGCGGCGCAGCTCCCAGCGCGCGATTTCCACTCCGCGGAGATGGACGACATATTCGCGTTCGCGCAGAGACAGATTGTCGGTGATGTGGATTGAAGGAACGAGGAATCCGAGCTGCTGCGCCAGGGTCTTGCGCAGCGACTTCACGCGCGAGAGAAGCTGGCCACCCTGCTTTGCATCGACCAGCGGGACGAGGCCTACGCCGACTTCGAGCATCAACTCGTCAAGCTTGAGGACAGCATCCATCGGATCGATGACCGGCGCGCCCGGGGTTCCTGGCTTCGGCGCGGCCGCGGCCTTCGCGTTGGGATCTGGAGCGGGTGGCTTCATCTTCCAGGCAGCAAACATTGTTATGCCGGCCAGCGCGATGAAGGAGAATTTCGGCATTCCGGGGATGACGGCGAGAGCCAGGAGGGCGCCGCCCGCGATCCAGAGGGGACGCGAGGTCTTGAAGACCTGCTTCCCAATGTCGACGCCGAGAGAATGATCGGAAGCCGCACGCGTAACGACGATGGCGCCGGCGACGGAAACCAGCAGCGAGGGGATGATGGCGACGAGCCCGTCGCCAACCGTGAGGATCGTGTAGGTCTTGAGAGCTTCAGCAAAGGGCACGCCCTGCTGGAAGACGCCGATCAGGAACCCCGCGATGATATTGATGGCGGTGATCAGGATGGTGGCCATCGAGTCGCGCTGGCTGAAGCGGGCCGCGCCGTCCATCGCGCCGCAGAACTCGGCTTCGCGCGCAACCTGCTCACGGCGCTGGCGAGCCTGTTCGGCGTTGATCAGTCCGGTGTTCAGGTCGGAGTCAATCGCCATCTGCTTGCCCGGCATGGCATCGAGGGTGAAGCGGGCGGTGACTTCTGCCGTACGAACCGCGCCGTGGCTGACGACGAGATACTGGATCGCGATGAGGGCGAGGAAGAGGACAAAGCCAACGATGTAGTTGCCGCCAACAACGAACTGGCCGAAGGCCTCAATAACCTTACCGGCCGCCGACGAACCTTCGCTGCCGTGGAGAAGAATGCGCCGTGTACTGGCGACGTCGAGCGCGAGCCGCATGAGCGTGAGCAGGAGAATCAGGCTGGGGAAAACCGAAAACTGGGCTGGACGCAGAACCTGAATTGCCGTCAGCAATACCAGCACGGCAGCGGTGATGTTGAGCGTGAGCAACAGGTCGAGCGCGAAGCTCGGCAGAGGCACGAGCATGACAAAGACGAGTGCTACCGCGCCAACCGGGATCACCCAGTCGGAGTAGGTATGCAGCGTGGACATCAATCCTGGCTTCTTGTTCACAGCGGCCTCGCCTGAGGAATGGGATTCATGGAAGCTGCGCGGCGCTGGGCTTCCCGCTTGCGCACCTCAGCCTGCGCCTTGTACACGAGGACCAGAATTTCGGCCACGGCGTGATAGAGCGCGGCGGGAATGGGATCGCCGACTTCGGCGCCTTTGTAAAGAGCCTGCGCGAGCGGCTTGTTTTCCATTACCGGAATGTCGCGCTCCCATGCGATTTCCTTGATACGGCGCGCCAGATTGTCCAGACCCTTGGCCACGACGATCGGCGCCGGCATGTTCACCTCGTACCGAAGCGCGACCGCATAGTGCGTGGGATTTGTAACAACGACGGTGGCGGTTTCGGCCGCCTTGAGCATCTGCTTGCGCCGGTTGTGGCGCTGCAGCTTGCGGATACGCGCTTTGCTCTGCGGATTGCCGTCCGATTGCTTCATTTCTTCCCTGAGATCTTCGCGGCTCATCTTCAGGTCGGACTCGTTCTTGCGCCACAGCAAGGCGTAATCGACAACGCCCCATCCGAGGAGAATCAGCCCGGACTTCCAGGCAATTTCGAGCAAAATGCCGCTGATCATACCCGAGAACTGGCGAGCGTCCGTGTAGGAGCTGAGCAGGATCACGGTCCAGTGGCTGCGAATGCACGCATAACCGACCCAGGCAATGGCGCCGAACGGCAGCAACGATTTCAAGATCGTGCTGAGGGCGGCCAGCGAGACCATCTGCTGGAGTTTTGTGCCAGGGTTAATGCGTTCTGCTTTCGGGGACAGCGCTTCTGGCGCGAACACGAATCCACCCTGGGCGAACCCGGAGAAGAGAGCTACAGCCAGCGCCGCCAGCAGTAGCGGGAAGATCCAGCGCATCGCTTCGACGCTTGTCCAGAAGAGCAGAGGGCCGTTCGGATCGATCGAGTCGGAGCTGGCAAGAGATAAGACATTGCGGAAATAGGCCGTCCACTGATACACGGCGCCCTGTCCCATATACCAAAGCACGCCAGCCGCTGCCGCCATGGCAAGGGCGCCGGAGAGTTCCCGCGAACGGGTGACCTGGCCTCGGTCGCGAGCTTTCTTCCGATGGCGCGGTGTCGGTTTTTCTGTTTTATTCGCGTCAGCCATGGAGTCCTGTTGCAGCGAAATGCAGAATGCGGTCGCCGTTGGTCATGGCGTCGAGGAACAAGCGCCGGAAGAGGTCCGGCCAGTACTTGAGCGTTGCGATGAGTATGACGATTCCGAGAAGGCTCTTGATTGCAGGGCCCATCAGCATGAGAGGCATCTGCGGCGACGCTTTGCCGAGCAATCCGAGCACGACGTCGGCGGCCAGGGTCGCTGAAAGGACCGGGGCAGCGATCTGGATCCCCAGGCCAAAGATGTCACCCACGGTCTTCAGAATTCCCATCGTGAAGAGGCCGGTCACGTGCCCGGAGCCCGGGGGAAGATAGTCGAAGCTGTTGCCCACGGCGCGCAGCAACCAGTAGTGGACGTCCATGCGGAGAAACAGCAACATGACGATGCTCTGGTAAAACATCGACATCACCGGCGTATCGACCTGGGTCTGGGGGTCGAGGATGTTGACCAGCGAGTAGCCCATCTGGATACCGATCACCTGACCGCTCATCTGCGCCGCCTCGAAGATGAGGTTGGTGGCGATCCCCATCCCTGCGCCGATGGTGAACTCGGTGACGATGAGAAGAGGCCATTCCATGAGCGAACGCGCGGCGAGACTGTGGCCGACGGCGGGGTAGAGCAGGATGGTCAATGCAAGAACGAGAATCGCCTTCACGCGTGCAGGGATGGCCATGCTGCCGAAGAACGGAGCAAAGAGCATGAGCCCCGAGAGGCGAACCCCGATGGTGAGCGCGCCGGCGATGATCGTAAGCAGAGGAATTTCGATCATTGGAGATAGGTATGGAAATCCGAGAGCAGCGAAATCGTGAAGTGCGCCAGATGACGCCACATCCAGGGCATCGCAATGAAGAGAGCGCCGCCGGTAGCCACCAGACGCATCACTGTGGAAATGGTCATGTCCTGTAGGGAGGTGAGAACCTGAGCAACGTTGACGACCAGACTGACAAGAATCGCCACAGCGAGAACGGGGCCTGCAAGCAGAACCACCTCGGTGAGCATCAGCCGCCCCAGATAGACCACCTGATCGACGTTCATCAGTTGAAACTCCTCATGAGGGATCCGATCAGCAGATGCCACCCATCAACCATGAGGAAGAGGAGCAACTTGAGGGGCGTGGAAATCACAACCGGCGGCAATTGCAACATGCCGACGGAGGTTGTGATCGAAGCGACGACCATGTCGACGATGAGGAATGGAAGGAACAGCACGGTGCCGATCTGAAAGCCGGCTTTCAACTCCGAAACAATGTAGGCGGGGAGCAGGACGCGCATCGAAACGTCGTCCATGGACGCGGGCCTCGGCTCCTTGGCCAACTCGACAAAGAGCGCCACGTCTTTTTCGCGGACATAATGCGCCATGAACTTACGCATCGGCACTTCACCGCGCTGCAATGCGTCGGTTGCCGTGATACTGCCGGCCTGCATGGGGACGACGGCATTCTCATAGATCTGGGTGCCAACCGGCTGCATAAGAAAAAACGTGAGGATCAGAGAGAGACCGATCAGCGTCTGGTTCGAAGGGGTCGTTTGCAGCCCCAGCGCCTGGCGCAGGAAGTGAAAGACGATCAGCAGGCGCGCGAATGGCGTGACACACAACAGCAACGAAGGAATCAGGGTTAGACCGGTGAGCAGGATGACGATGGACCACGGCACCGATCCGCCGGGTACGCCCTGCAACTGAATGCCGCCGCCGGGGACCGGGGGCAGACTCGCGGGGTTCAGCTGATTACGAACACCGGAAGGACGAACAGGTGGACGCGAGGGTTTATTCTCCGCAGCGGATTTTGTCTGCTCGGCTTTGCCGGACGCAGGGTTCGCGGCGTTGGGCGCATTCCCGGCGTTGCCTGTTCCGGTTTGAGCTGTGTTCGCCGGTGCACTCGATGATGCTGCCGGAGTCGCATTTGTATTTGTCCCAGCCGCCGCACTGGCCTGCGCTGCCGCCACCGGAGCCGCGAGCCCGAGAATCAGGCTTGCGCCGATTGCGCAGCGCGAAAGACAACTTCCCAGGGTCATCCCAGGCCCCCGTTGGGATTCATGCCGGACGCCGGAACCGCTGTGTCGCCGAGTTGAGTGAGCAGCGCGACGCCCGATGCGCCACCACCGATGAGGAACTTACGGCCTTCCACCTGCACTACGGCGACAAAACGCTTTTCGCCCAGCGAAATGGTCTCCGCTACCCGGAGCTGTTTTGCGGGCACATATTTCTTGTTCATCCAGGACCATGCGCGCTTTAGAAACCCGGGTGCGGTCGGTGCGGACTGCTTAAACAGAACGGTCGCTGCAGGTGTGTAGTCCAACTCGATCTCCTCTGTCAGGTTCAGCGCGGGCGGCTGCTCTTCTTCGGCAGCCACCGCGGGTTCAGGGTTCTCCGCATTCTCCTGGGCTTCGCGAAGACGCCTCTCTTCTGCTGCCTGGCGAACCCGCTCCATCGCTGCGCGAAATCGTTCTTCCGCTTCGCGCTCGGCCTTCACTTCCTCCTGCGCGCGCACCTCCTCAGCCTCGAGCCTTGCGCGCTCTTCCGCAGCCAGGCGGAAGTTTTCCTGCGCTTCGCGGCGCTTTTGTTCTTCCGCGTCGATGCGGGCCGCCTCTGCTTCCTCGCGACGGCGTAGTTCCACTGCTAACCGGTCCAGTTCCTGCTGGAACCGGCGCTGCAGTTCCTCTGTTTCGCGCAGAGCCTGCTCTTCTTCGTCGCGGAGTCTCTGTTCTTCCGCTGCACGGAGGGCCTGGGCTTCTGCATCGCGGCGCTGCTGCTGAAGAGCTGCCCAGCGTGCTTCCTCTTCCGCTTCGAGACGCGCCTGATCTTCGGCCGCGCGGAGCGTCTGTTCCTGGAGCAGCCGTGCCTGCTCTTCCGCCTGACGCCGCTGCTGCTCTTCGGCGTCGTGGCGCTGCTGCGCCAAAGCTTCAAGGCGGTTCTGTCGTTCGGAATCCTTGCGTGTGCGCTCCTCGGCCAGGGCGCGGCGGATCTTCGCTTCGTCGTCACTGCGGCGCTGCTCGTCTGGATCAGCGCACAGCTGCGTCTGTGCAGCGCCCTCTTTCTGGCTTTGCTCCTTCGTGCAGTCGATGAGCGCCGAGAGGAAAGAGCTATCCCTGACCGGGCGACGCGTGGTCTGCAAGGGGCCGCGCTCAGAGGTTGCCGCAGTCGGAAACTGGATGGGCTCGCGCGCGGGCGCGGCCTTGGAAGGGGCGTGGGGAACGCGAAGGGGAGCTGTGGTCATGCCTGATCCGTGATGCGTACCGCGAGGCGGTCGCCGATAACTTCAAATTCTGTCCAGCCGATCAGGAGGCGATTGACCCGCAGCGGTACGTCACTGGTCTGATTACAGGCCGTCTCCACGACTGAACCTCTGGTGAGGGCCAGGAGGTCACCGATTGTGAATCGGACGACAGGCAGCTCGACGGTCACCCGGCAGGGCAACCAGGCCATGCTGTCGAGCAGTTCGTCGCTGTTTTGCACCCGTGCCGAGATGGTGGTCTCAGCGGTTTTGGGCTCGGGGTTAACGGTAGCGGCACTCATCGAATTCCGGCTGGCTCCTGGCTCCGTCCCTGCGCACCACGATCCAGTGCGCGGTGAGGGCGGAGCATTGCAACGAGCACAAATGCAATCGGATTGCCGGAAATACAAACAGGTGCGCAATCCTGTGTATGGCATGAGCTTTTCGGCTCATCCGCCTGCGACACAAGGACTTGCACACCACATCATGGAGCAGACAGGCTCTCGCCGCGAGTGAGACGGCGATGAGAGCCAGTCTTTCTATGGAGGCCTCCGCCGACTCCGGGGTGGAGCCGGCCGAGGCCTCTAATCGTTCACTAACCGAGACGCGGGACTACGAAACCATCTGGATCGTGGCCTGCGATACCTGGTTCATGGTTGTCAGCACCTTTGCGTTGGCGTCGTAGCTCTGTTGCGCGACGATCATGTTGGCAAACTCGGCTGAGAGGTTGACGTTCGATTCCTCCACTGCGCCGCCTGTGATGGTTCCGTTGCCGCCGGCACCCGCCTGGCCGATGACCGGGCTGCCCGAAGCGAACGTGGCCTGCAGATCGTTGTTGCCCAGCTGGGACAGACCCTGATTGTTAGCAAAGCTGGCAACGGCAATGCGTCCGAGGGCCATGGTCTGGTTGTTGCTGAACTGTCCCTGCACGGTTCCGTCAGAAAGCACGGAATAGCCAGTCAACGTTCCCACGCCATAGCCGTTCTGGGCGGTGGAGGTGGTTGCACTGGTGCCGGTCTGCTGGGTGATGTAGGAAACGCCACCGGGGCCTGTCAGAGTCCAGTTCATGGACATGGGCGCGGCGCCGTCTGCCAGTCCGGAGACCTGGATTCCGGTGATCGGGCTGGCCGGAGAGGTCAGATTCCCCGAAGAATCGAAGGTCATGCTGCCCGAGGCCAGGGTGGTTGGTGAGCCCGTACCTCCGGTAGCCGCGGCCGGTAGCGTGATCGAATAATTCCATGCCCCCGGCGCCGTGTTGGTGAAGTTCACGGTTAGGGTCTGCTGCGTTCCGAGCGAATCGTAAACCGTCAACGGCGTGCTGTAGCTGTCTCCGGGGGCCGAGCCTGCGTTCAGGTTGGTGTCCATGGAGAACGTGGAGGTCTGGACTGCGGGAATATTCGCCGCCTGATTCACATTGATGGGCGCCAGAGCCACGCTGGTGGAAACTACGCCGTTGACCGCGGGATAACCGAGGACCAACTGGCCCTGCGCCGTGCACAACTCACCCTGCGAGTTGACCGAGAAGGCGCCGTCGCGCGTGTAACTCATCTGACCGCTGCCGTTCTCGACCACGAAGAAACCGTTACCCTGCAACGCAAGATTGGACGAGATGCCCGTGGAATTGACGGTTCCATTGGTGTAATTCGCGGTCTGCCCCGCAACATGGACGCCCGATCCGATCTGGATGGGATCGCCGTTGCCCGAAACGCCCTGCAACTGGTTGAAGACGTCGGCAAAGTTGAGGGTTTCTTCCTTGTAGCCGTCGGTGTTGAGGTTGGAAAGGTTGTTGGCGATGACATTCAGCGCATCGGAGCTGGCTGCCAGGCCTGAAAGAGGAATCGAAAACGCTGACATTATCTGCCTCCCTGAGTGGCGTGGTTGGAATTGGTGGTTGCGGTTGCGATGTTTCCGTAGAGATTCATCAGGCCGCCCGAAACGGGGTTCGTGATGCCCGCAGGTTGCGTCAGAAACGCATTGGCGGCGACCGGGCTGGTCTTCGCGGCGGCTGCATGCGCGGCCGGGTTGCTCGCAGTGGAGCCCTGCTCCCCGGTTCCCGACGTACCGGTGCCTGCTGTGCCGGCGATCGTGTTTAAGGTCTCGTTCATCATGATCAGCTGGTCCAGTTGGTTGAGGGAAACCATCTGAGCCACCATCTGGCTGGGGTCGACTGGCTGGGTTGGATCCTGATTCTGCAGCTCGGTGACCAGAAGATTGATGAATGTGCCCTGCAGATTGCCGGCGGAGAGGCTGCTGTTCCCGGTATCTGTACTGTTGTTGCTGCCCGATGTACCATTCGTGCTCGCTGCCTGAGGCTGCATCGGCGCGTTGATCATCGGTGTGAAACCCTGAATGTTCATTGTTCCTTCCTCTTCGTTACCTTTCCGTCAGGCCCTGATGTCCAGCCGATCGGATTCTTCTGCTGCAATGGCATAGCGCGCGGTCGGGCTTTCTGTTTCTGCTGAAGCTGCCGCGCCTGTCGATTCAATCTGGCGAACAAACGATCTCTGCTCCTGGTGGGAAGTGCTGTCATGCTGGTGCGAGAAACTCATCCCGTTCTGCGTCACCTGAATCGCGGCGCGCACACCGAGGTCGTCTCCGAGCTTGGTTTGCGCCGCCGGCAGATGCTGCGCGATGGCTTTTCCGAGGTCGCTATGATCTACAGTGATCTGCGCAACCATCTGCTGCTGCGAAACCGCTGTGCGGATCGATATGTCGCCGAACTCTGCCGACCGCATCCCGACGTGCATCTGCGTCTCGCTCAGCGTCTGAATGAGCTTCGCGCTGTTGATGCCGGAGGTTGCCCCGGATTCTGTTGGTTCTGCCGCTGATGGAAGAGTCGAGCTGGCAATTTCGGCGGGGAGCCGATCCGTTGCTCCGCTTGCGGTTCCGGAGAGTGGTTGCTGCTGTACCGCAAGATGCAGCGTTGCTGTTTGTGGAGCGGAAGAATCTGCGGTCTTCATGGCCACAGCGTTGACTTGCGATGCATCTGCCTGCGCGTGCTGCGCCGCATTGCTGTGGGTGCCGGGGATCGCCGGGTCTGCGCTGGCGGCAGTCGTCTGCGCCGAGTTGGTCCTGGTGCTGCCGGACCCACTGGACGTGCCGAGATCCTTGCCGGTTCCGGAGAAGTCTGCCCTGGTGCCGGCTGGTTTGCCGATCGCCCCTGCCGCGAAGCTCGTCGAACTGCTGAAGCCGAGATCGGAGATAACGTGGCCAATCGGAATGCTGGGTGCATGAAACGATGCGAGCATCGCGTTCTGGGGAGAGCTTGACGCTTTTGCCTGATTCGTTACGTCTGGGTCGTTCGCAGCGGTCGCGGGCGAATGCCCCTGGGAACCAGCGGTCGAAACTGACGCCAGCGTGGCCGGGTTCAGAGTCTGGGTCAGGCCCTGCGCAAAAACGAAGGGAAGGTCATGCTGTTGGGTGCTCCGCAGCGTGTTCACTGATATTGCCGGCGCCGCAGACACGCTATTGTTCGCTGCGTTGTCGCTGGAATCGGAGTTCTGCTGCGGGGAATTCCCTCGCGACGAGGCACTGTGCTGCAGGATCGTTGTCGTCAGATACGGATCTTCTGTCCGTGAAGGCCCGGCCGCTGCTGTCGTCGATATTGGTGCCGTGGAATTAGGGTCGGCTTGCAAAATCAGAGGAATCGCCTGGGACGGAGCTTCTGTTTTCGCCGCACGCGACGTTTCCGGGTTGGCTACCGGATACAAAGTCATCTCCGCAGTTGAATTCCGGACTGACGTCTCTGCCGCTCCAACGGTGTTCATCGCCGGCGCAATCGTCAATTGGGGTATGGAAGAGACAGAGGCTGATTCCTGCTCAGTGGGAATCGATGGCCGGAAATTCCCGGTGAATTGACCCTGCCGCAGATCCGCACTGCTCGTCGTTACGGGT
>DASZYN010000380.1:0-4860 GCA_035545435.1 Acidobacteriaceae bacterium
GCGGCTCCAGTTGCGCTTTGGGCAGGTAATGCGGCAGCGTGGGCGGAATGCCGGCAGCTCCGCCAACCTGGGGCATCTGAGCACCGAGTGTGGCAAGAACCGCCGGCTCATTTGCAGAGGGCGGAGCGAAGGTGGCGTCGATGACGGTGGTTCCGCTCCAGAAGAGGTGATGGTCGCCGGAGGCGGCGCCATCGTGCCCGACGGCTTCTGCATGCATACCTGGCTGACGCAGGAACGTGAACGCACCGTAGGCACCGGTCGCGTCGCCGAACCGGTAAGCGTGCAGCGAGAGCTGCCGGGAACCGGAAGCATAGGTTGCGGCTGCCGATTGCGTGAGGCCGTATTCGTGGAGGACGGCAGCGTCAACGTCATCGGCGGCGGGAACTGCGGAACTTTGCGAGAAGCCGGCAAAGGATTGCGGCAAAAGGGGCTGCGAGGGCGCAGACTGCTGCGCCGGTGCGGCGAATGCCGACGCCGAGACGAGGAAGGCCGCGATTGCGAGGGTCCGGTGCATCGCTCCAGCTTCGATGATAGTTGGACTGACACCGTGTCCGAAAGAAAGGTTTCCCTGGCTGGGTCTATTCCGAGCTCGACGGGTGTGTGCCTGCCTGCGCGACCCGGACGCCATTGAGGCTGGAGACATAGCGGGAGACGCCGCGATAGAGGGCCTCGGCAATCCGTTGGCGATATTTGGGCTGGCGCAGCTCGCGAGCGTCGTCGGGATTGGTGAGGAAGGAAATCTCGGCGAGGATCGAGGGCATGTTGGCGCCGATGAGGACGACGAACGGAGCCTTCTTGACGCCGCGGTCTTTGAGACCCGGATTGCCCTGGTCGAGTCCGGCGTAAAGGCTCGAGTCGACGTCGTCGGCAAAAGCCCGCGATTCGTTGATCTTGTCCTGCAGGGCAATTTTCTTCACGAGATCGGAAAGCTGGTGGATCGATTCGTCGGAGGTGGCGTTCTCACGCGCGGCAACTTCGAGCGCATCGGCAGACGAGGTGAAGCTGAGGTAATAGACCTCGACGCCGCGCGCGTCGCTGTCAGGGCTGGAGTTAGCGTGGATGGAGATGAAGAGGTCGGCCTGGGCCTGGTTGGCGATGGCCGTTCGTGTTTCGAGGGGGATAAAGGTGTCGTCGCTCCGCGTGTAGGTCACGTCGGCACCGATTCGCTGCTGGAGAAGACGGCCGAGACGGAGAGCGACATCGAGAACGATGTCCTTTTCCTGCAGGCCACCGGGGCCAAGGGTGCCGGAGTCGTGGCCGCCGTGTCCGGCGTCGATCACGATGCGGTTGATCTTGAGGCCGAGGGCCCGAACCATCGAGTTCGGCGCGTGCCGGGTGGCGGACTCGGTCGCTGGGGTGCCGCCTGCGCCGGCTTCGGCCGGGGGAACATCGTCGTCGTCATTGGACGAAGGCTCAACCTGGTCTCTTCGCGATGCAGAACGTGATGACGGCGCTGCCGCGGGCACAGATGCGACGACGGGCGCCGTTGTGGGGTGACGCGTGGCGCGCACCTGACCGGGCTGCCTGCTGAGTTTGGACACGTCCGTGAGCGCGGAGCCGTTGTCGGAGTCGGATGCCGATCCTGATTCGTTTCCGCCGGCGCTCGTGTTCGGCAGAGGAGGCAGGGGGCGCTCGGAGATGGAGGGCGTACGGACCGGCGCGGCACGAACCCCGCTCGAGCTGGGATTCTCCGGTGGAGTGGCGGCTGCGATCGGACGTGGCGGGTTCGGATTGCCGTGGACGTCGATGATGAGGCGGGGCGGATTCTGGAGGAAGAACGCGGAATAGTCGGCCACGCTGGTGACGTCGAGGACCACGCGCGTGGTGTTGGGCGAGGTTTGCGCAGCGCGGACGCGGGTAAGGAAGGGGTCACCCGTGATTTCAACCGGGCGGCCGGAAAGCTCAGGGGAGAGGCGCGTGCCGTAGAGGTCGAAGAAGATGCGATCGGGACTGGTGACACGCGCCGCCTCATAGCGCACCTGCTGCTGGAGATCGATGGCCACGCGCGTGTAAGTGGGCGTGGACCAATGGCGGACGCCGGTGATGTAGGGCAGACCGCCGCGCCGCGGAGGTGGCGGGGCGTTCAGCAGGCGCGTGTCGCTGGCGCTGACGGGCTGGGCATCGGCGGGAGCCGCCGGAGATTCGCCGGTGTTGTCGCGTTCGGCGATCGCCGAACCCCGGTGCTCGCGGGTGCCGGACGCGGCGTGCGAGGACGGCGGCGACGATTCTCCGGATTCAGCGGTCGTACGCGAAGAGGAAGAGCGATGATGGCGAGCGGCGATCTCTTCGCGGTGAATGTTTTTGAGCTGGGCGCGCGCTTCGACGGCGAGCGCGTTCTGCGGATAAAGATGGAGAAAGTTCTGATAGGCGGCTTTGGCGTGGGTCAGGTCGCCCAGGTCGCGCTGATAAATCTCGGCTTCGGTGAGCAGAGCGCTGAAACGGAAGCGGGTACCGGGGTACTGATGCCGCAGGAATTCGTACTGGCCGATGGCGTCGCGAAGAGCTTTCTGATCCTCGAACACGCGTCCTTCTTCGGCGAGCAGGTCGGCAACCGCTGCGATGGAGGCATCGGCTTTAGGCGACCCCGGATCGCCGTGATAGATGGCACGGTAGGCATCGAGGACGTGTTCGTACTGCAGGCGCGTGCGTTGCTGTTCAGGCCGCCCTTCGAGAGCTTCGTGGAGACGTTCGGCCCGTGCGAAAGCGGAAGAAGACTGCGCTGCGAACGTGGCAGGGGCTGTTGCGAAGCAGAGCGCTGCCAGCAAAAGAAAGCACCGGCGGACGGTATGCGATCGGGGGGACAACATCGGAGATCGGGCGTCGCGCTGCATAGACGGCAGGGTCGGCCGAGTTCCACCGGCCATCGTTCCACGCGGGGGAGAGAGCGACTCTGCCGAGACTCTCTCGATTATAGGTGGGACTGCGCGTCCGGTTCGACGCGCTCCGCACCGGTACCTCTCAGGGAACCCGCATCGTCACGCTGCGTTGCGCCACTGCCAGGGCTCAGAGTGTCGGGCACCTGGAGCGTGACTATCTTGCGCTGGCGCAGGTCATCTGAAACACTGAGCCTGCCTTCCTTATGGTGTGTCATTACCTGGTAAAAGGGCGCGTGCAGGGCGTGGGGTTCCGATGGTTCGTGCACCGCGAGGCTGCCGCGCTGGAACTGAACGGCTGGGTGCGCAATACGGAAGATGGTCATGTGGAAGTGCTGGCAGCAGGCGATGCCGAGTCGCTGGACGACCTCAAGCAGGCTTTGCGCAAGGGATCGCGCGGGAGCCGGGTAGACGCTGTGATCGAACACGAACTGGATGCCAAGGAAGGCGAGGGCCTCGGCCCGTTTCAGATTGAAGGAGCGTGGTGAAAACGATGACGCCTTGTGCAACTGACTGCGAGCCATTGAAGACGCTGATCCGGACGGTGCCGGATTTCCCCAAGCCTGGGATTTTGTTCTATGACATCACCACGCTGCTGAAGGACCCAAAGGGCTTCGCGACGCTGGTGGACGCCCTGGCGCAGTACTACATCGATAAGGACATCGACCTGGTGCTGGGGATCGAGGCGCGTGGATTCATCTTCGGGCCGGCGCTGGCCTATCGGCTGAACGCCGGCTTTGCGCCTGTGCGGAAGCCGAAGAAGTTGCCGGGACCAACCGCGCGCGTGACCTACGACCTCGAGTACGGGTCCGACACGCTTGAAATTCATGTGGACGCCATCGAGCCGGGCCAGCGCGTGGTATTGGTGGACGATCTGCTGGCGACGGGCGGCACGATGGAAGCGACCATCAAACTGGTGCGCCAGCTGGGCGGTGAGATTGCCGGCCTGGGATTCGCGATCGAGCTGGATTTCCTCAAGGGGCGCGAGCGATTCCGGGATTACGACGTGTTCAGTCTGCTGCATTACAGCGAGTGAGACGGCTCGAAGCCGTAAGGAAGAAGTTGGAGATGCCGAATCGGAAGCGGTTGGCGTGGAGCAGATTCGCCGTCTACGCCCTGGCTGCGTTCGCTGCCGTGGCCGGCGCGCAGACGATCAATCTGGTTACCGGGAACGACAAGGCCGAGTGGACGCGGATTGCCATTCCGCCGACGCACCCGGTCAGCGACATTGCGCAATGGCACATCGATCCGGCGACGAAGACGATCGTGTGCGACGGTAACGGCGGCCACGAGTGGCTGCGATTCAATCGTGAGTTCGGCGATTTCCGATTGCATGTGGAGTGGCGCTTCGCGAAGCTCGACGGGAGTCCCCACTACAACAGCGGCGTGTTCTTCCGCAACGATGCGGACGGGACGATCTGGCATCAGGCCCAGACCAGTCCGGGGGGCGGATATCTGTTTGGCGAGACCCTGATCGGCGAAAAGAAAACCTCGTTCAACCTGATGAAGGAGATGACAGAAAACCGGCTGAAGCCCGCTGGCGAATGGAATGCTTATGACATTGAGTGCCGAAAGGACACCTGTACTCTGGCTGTGAACGGTGCTGTCGTGAATACCCTGCATACCGATGTCGTGAAAGGTTACGTGGGGCTGGAGTCTGAGGGATTCAAAATCGAGTTCCGGAACATCGAGGTTACGGAACTACATTAGTGTGGCGGTTCCGAAGTCTCATCATCTTGTCATCCCGACCGGACCCTGCGCGCAGCGAAGGGGAAGCGGAGAGACCTGCTTCTCTCCAGCATGAAGAGATTTTGGAACAAAACCCTAGATGAGCTGCTCTTCGACCAGCGCGGCCAGTTTCTTTGGAGCGGCCTGGAGATAGCTCGCTGTGATCAGGTCGCGCACTTCATCCCAGTCGACTTTGCCGCGGTCGAGGCGCAGGGCGACCCATCCGCGCGGACCAACGTAGGCGGGGAGATAGAACTTC
>DASZYN010000381.1:0-3634 GCA_035545435.1 Acidobacteriaceae bacterium
ACCTGCCCGCGCACACCACGTGGGATGTGGCCGTGGGCAAAGCCATCGCTGAGAACTGGTCGCTTGCGGTGAATGCCGTGAACGTCGCCAACACGCGGGTGCTGCTCGATAACAGCCTTACGTTCGGCGGCTTTCACGAAAATGATCCGCGCCAGATTTACGGGCAGGTTCGGTACCGTTTTCACTTTTAGAATTGAAGAGTGGCTCTTGCTGCTCCCCTCCCCACAGTCGCCGCACGGCCCCGCTCACGACTGTGGGGAGTTCCCATCTACTGGCACCTGCTCAGCCTGGATGCGCCCACGGTGGCCGTTCTCTGGGCCTGGAGCTTTGCCTCCGCCGCGCACCAGCGCGTCCCTTTCGTTTCGATCGCCGTTCTCGGCGTCGGCACCTGGCTGATCTACGTCGCGGACCGGCTGCTCGACGTCCGCTCACCCTCGCATCCTGCGCTGCGCGAACGGCACTTCTTTCACGAGCGGCATCGTCGCGTGCTGTTCCTGGTCTCGCCGGTCGTGGGAGCGCTGCTGCTGGGCCTGATCTGCGCCATGCCCCCGGCCGCACGACGCGATGATACGATTCTGTTCGCCATTTCCATGCTGTACTTTGGCGGTGTGCACCTGCCGGCGTTGCGGGTGCGCCGCTGGTTTCCGCGCGAGGTTGCCGTCGGCATTTTGTTTGCTTTGGCGACCGCGGTGCCCGCCTGGTCCGCACTGGATTCGAAGCCTCAGCTCGCCTGGTTCGTACTTCTCTTTGCGGGGCTGTGTACGCTGAACTGCATCGCCATCGAAACCTGGGAGCGATCCTCAAACACGCCCCGCTCCATGACCGTTTCCGCCATGGCGATTTGCGCCGCGGTCGCGTCAATCGCGCTCCTGACGATGCACGGACATCAACTCCCTGGCGAATTCGCGATCTGCGCATCCGCGTTCACTTCGGCAGCCCTTCTGTTCACCCTCGACGGCGTTCACCGTCGCTGGTTCAGCCGAAGTTCGTGGCCGGAAGACCGCCGGCATTTTCTGCTGGCCCTTCGCGTAGCCGCCGATGCAGCGCTGCTCACACCCCTGTTCTTCCTTTCTCTATGGCATCTGTAAAACAAATTCCCCAACTGCGCGTAAACAAGGTTCGCCCGTTCGCGGCGAGGGACCTCGATCTGCTCCGGAATCCGCCTCCGCGCTTCGACCGCGTCGCCCGCTTCTACCGCGCGATGGAGTATCTCTCCTTCGGCCCGCTGCTGGAAAGCTGCCGGTTCCACCACATCCCGAGGCTGCTCGATGCCCGCCGTGCTGTGGTCCTTGGTGATGGCGACGGCCGATTCGTGGCGCGACTGCTCGCT
Source organism: Acidobacteriaceae bacterium (assembly GCA_035545435.1). Taxonomy (GTDB): domain Bacteria; phylum Acidobacteriota; class Terriglobia; order Terriglobales; family Acidobacteriaceae; genus Palsa-343. The sequence goes on from DASZYN010000381.1 coordinate 1,331, forward strand.
TCCGCACCGTGTCTCTCGGCGGATGCCCTGGATGCCTCATCGGCGATGCTTCACCTGCTTCGCGAACGCGTCGCCAGACAGGGCGATCTGCACCGCCTGACGACCACCTGCGCCGATGCGCGCATCTTCGGGGCTCCTTCTGCGGGTTACGACCTCGTGGTCACGCACTTCTTCCTCGATTGCCTGACTGGGCAGGAGACCGATCGCCTCATCGCGCGTTTGCGGCCGCATCTGGTGCCTGGAGCGCGATGGCTGGTCTCTGAATTTGAGGTGCCGCGCTCCGGAGCGTTGCAAAGAAGCCTCGCCCAAAGCGTGGTCTCGGGACTCTACGCTGCATTTCGCCTGCTCACCGGCCTCCGGGTAAGCCAGATTCCAGCGTGGCACACCGCTCTCGCGCGGCATGGATTCGTCCCTCGCGCGAAGCACTCCTGGCTGGGAGGTCTGCTCGTCTCTCAGGTGTGGGAACTGGCCGCAGCCAGGCAACCGCGTCAGACACTCAGGGCTTCCACCTAACAGTGACCCTTTCTGCGCAACCCGAACTGCAGCTTCGCTCGATTGACCCTGGACCGGAACCGTTCCCGGGACTCCCCAAACCCCCGGAACCCACCCCAGCGCCCGGACCGCCGCCGGAGCCCGATCCGGAGCCTTACCCTGGCCCGATTCCGACCCCGCAGCCCGTCACCCTGAACTGATTCGCGGCCGCCAATTCTCCAATTTGACCCGGCAAAACCCGCCCGGGACGGGCGCGAAATTAACATTCGAGGCATTTCCCCATTGTTACAATCAGGTTAAAAGGACCTCTACGCCGAGGAACGAAGCACGTTCCGGCCTTCTACCCATGAATCTCTACATCCTTCGCCATGCCAGCGCCGGCACCCGCCGCGCCAATCCTGCTGTTGACGTAAAACGCCCCCTCGATAAGGAAGGCAAGCAGCAGTGCTTCCTCGTCGCGAGCTTTCTGAACGCGCTGAACGTGCAGTTCGACCGGGTGGTTTCGAGTCCTCTCAAGCGGGCCCTGCAAACCGCATCGCTCGTGGGCACCGAAACGGGCTACGACAGCAAGATTGAAGTCTCCGAAGCGCTCGCGCCTGAAGCCAGCGTGGCAAAGTTCCAGGATTTGGTCCGCAGCCTGATGAAATACGACAACGTGATGGTGGTCGGCCACAATCCGAATCTCACCGTCTTTTTCGGATCGCTTCTGGCTCCCGGTGGCCGCATGAGCACGCGCCTGCGCAAGGGCGCCATTGCGCGCATCGACTGCACGCGCCTGCCCGGCACGCTGCACTGGCTGGTCGATCCCCGAATTCTGCGCGGCTACGCCAAGGCGACGAAGAGCTCGCGGCCGAAGACCTCGCGGAAATAAGCCGCCTCTTTGCGGAGCGACCACAACTCCAGCTCGGCGCCCGTGCGCCCGGGCAATAATTCCAGCAGCACGCGTTTCGGGTAAACGCGCACTCGTACCTTGAGCACATCGCTGGCGCGGTCCTGATTCAGCGCGACCGCAAGCCGCAGCAAGACCACCGCCCGTCGCACATGCTCATACTCCTCTGGCGGCACCTGGCGCATGGTGCGCCCCTCCGGCTCGGGCCGGCTCTTGCCCTGGTAGCGCGCAATGGCCGACGTGACCACACGCTGCTGCGGGGTGAACCCATACAGCTCGGAGTTGGCGATGATGTACTGCGCGTGCCGATGGTAGCCCTGGTGGTTCAGGAATTTGCCGATGTCGCGCAGCATCGCCGCCGCTTCCAGCCACGTTTGATATTCCTCAGGCAGATCATGGACCGCTGCCAGATCGTGAAACATCTGCGCTGCGTGCTGCCGCACCGGATCCGCCTGCCGCGGATCGATCCCGTACCGCCGGCAAGCCTCTTCGACGGCACGCCAGCGATCCTGCTCGAACTGGCGGTGCGCTGAGGTGCGCGGATCCTGCTCGGCCAGCATCTGCGCGAGGATGCCGTCGCGCAGCCCCATCGGTGAATAGCGGAAGCCCGGCAGTGCGAAAGCTTCCAGCACTTCGGCCAGCACATGGGAGCCGGCCACGATGATCTCAGCGCGCTTCGGTCCGATGCCCGGCACGGCGGAGCGCTCGCCCATCTTCATCTTCGTCAGCTTCGCGGCCAGCCTTCGCACCGTCTGGGTCGGCACCAGCTCTTTCTTCGCACGTCCTTTGCCGAGTGCGCGTCCGGCATCGAACATCGCCGCCGCCGTTCCCGACGTTCCGATCACCAGCCGCACGCGCTCCGGATGCACCTTGCGCATGGCGCGCCGCATCTCGCGGTGGATGAATTGCCGCAATCGGCGAAT
>DASZYN010000382.1:0-2627 GCA_035545435.1 Acidobacteriaceae bacterium
GACCCGGACTCTCAATAGGGTCCGAATTCTGATTTGGGGGAGCCACCCGAAAATAGGCCAGGTTCACCCCACAGCAAGTAGCGGAAGCCTTTCCGAGCAGAACCTCAACCCAATTCGAAGCTGCGTCCGCACGAAGGTACCTTCCTCCGTTCCATTTTGAAAATCTGCCACTGCCGGGGCCGATCAACCCTGCAGGTTTCACACCGCTGTCACCACGACTCTGCGCGACGACACCGGCGGCTGCGCGGCGTGGCCACCACAACTGAGCAAGACGGTCGTCCGCCTCGCAGTTCCAGCCCTGCCCCACAGCATTCAAACGCCAGGTTCACCCCACAGCAAGGAGCGGAGATCTTTCTGCGCAGAACCTCAACCCAATTCGTAGTTGCCTCAGCACGAAAGTACCTGTCTCCGTTCCAATTTGAAAAATCTGGCCACAGCCGGCGCCAATTTCCCCGCAGTTTTTGCTTCGCTGCCCAGGACAGCTCCCAGGACAGCTGCGCGATGTACCGCGACAGCCGCGCGAGACAACCTCCCGCCTCGCAAAAATTGCCTCGCCTCGAACAGCATTCAAGTGCCAGGTTCACCCCACAGCAAGCAGCGGAAACCTCGGCCGAACAAAAATCAGCTCGATTTGTTCAGGTTCCCATTCGAAAGTACCTGCCCGTGCCATTTTGAACGCCTCCGCCTTGCAATGCCCATGGCGATGCCTCAGAACCCACCTGGCGTCGTGCCGAGCTACTCTCCCCCGAGTCCAGCCAACTCCTTCAACCGCGCCTGGCCCCGTCCCGGTTCCCTTCCCCGTTAACCAAACGGGTGACCTAAAAACAAAGGCCTCCTCATCCAGGGGATGCATTTTGACCCACCTGGCCCGACAATGGCAGTCGAAGGAAACTGGGCCACTTCATGGATCTCTACCGGGCGCCGACGCTCATTCTGCTTTTCGTTCTCGTCGCTGTCTTCGGCGCGCTCTGGCTTCAGCGCCGCACCCTGCCCCCCCTGCGCATGCGCGCCGGCATGGCCACCACCGCCCGCCGCCGCCAGCTTCTCTGGCTCGTGGGCTGGATGTTCGCCGCCATCCAGCTCGAAATGGAGGTCTTCGGCCGCACCGAACCCGGCCTCTGGCTGGCCATCTCCCGCGCCAGCATCCTCATGGCCGCCGTCATGTTCCTCGGCTCCATGGCTCCCCAGTACTTCAGCCGTCGCTTCCATATCCTTTACGTCGTCGCCGTTGCCACGCCCCTCATGGCCTTCACGGTTCTGGTGTCGATCGATCCCGTCCCAGGACCCAACATGCGCATTGTCCTGCTGCTCTGCGTTGTCGCCACCATGCTGGTCGGCCTGCGCTGGGGCCTGCAGCGGCATTTGCTGCCCATTTGGCTCAATCTCGTCATGGTTTCGCTCGTCTGCGGATTCGGCGTGTGGCTGACCCTGCGCCAGCAGTATGAAGGCGTCCTCGCCCTCGCCCAGAGCGGAATCCTGCTGGTCACCGCGCTTCTTTTTGCCGCCGCTTTCCGACGCGCCTCCGCCGGAGTTGTCTTCACCGTCGGCGGTCTCGTGGCCTGGTCGGTGCCCGTTATGCTGGCCCCCATCGTGGGCGCCACCGCAGTCCCCATCCTGCTCCTGCGCCTGCTCAATCTCGTCAAAGTGGTCGCCGCCTTCGGCATGATTGTTCTCGTTCTCGAAGACGAGATCGCCTCCAACAAAGCCGGTCAGATCCGCGACCGCCGCGCCCGCGAGGAGATGGAGAAATACACCGAAATCTTTCTCGAGGCCATGCCTCTCGAGGAGAAGAGCACCCAGTTCAACCAGATCTGCGAAATCATCGCCGGCGCCAGCCGCTTCAGCAAAACCGCTACCGTCCTCCGCAGTCCCGACGGCCGCTTCCGTCTCGCCGGCAGCGCCGGCATGGACGGCGCGCTCGCCGAAGCCCTCGACGCCATGGCCCGCCGCACCAGCGCCGACCGGATCGCCCAGATCGGCGAAAAGTTCTACACCCGCGTTCTCGGCCACCTCGTTCTCCTCGACCTGACTCCGCTGCTCGAGCCCGGCGACGAGCTCCAGCAGATGAACTTCCTTGCCGTACACGCCATCGCCATCCGCGGCCGCGACCAGGAGCTCCTCGGCACTCTCCTCCTCTCCGGCCTGCGCGATCCCGATGAGCCTCTGCTCACCGAAGACGTTCTCCCTCTGGAACTGCTGGTCGCCCGCCTCGGCACCGCCCGCGAGCATCAGCTTCTCCTGCGTCGCCTGCTGCAGACCGAGCGCCTTGCCGGTCTCGGTCAGCTTGCCGGAGGCGTCGCCCACGAGTTGAACAATCCCCTTACCGTCATCACCGGCTATGCCGAGCTTATGACCGACTCCGAGGGCCCCACTCACGATCAGGCCACCGTCATCCTCAACGAAGCGCGCCGCATGAAGCAGATCATCGAAAGCCTCGTCCGCTTCCGCAAAGCTACCCCCGGCATTCGCACTCCACTCTCCCTTGAAACGATGCTGCAGGACATCAGTCAGCTCACCCGCCACGACCTCGAAGGCGCACACATTGCCCTGCAGACGCGTATCGCGCCGGCCCTGCCGCCCGTGAGCGCCGACGGCGATCAGATCCGCCAGGTCTTCCTCCAGATCGT
>DASZYN010000383.1:0-2073 GCA_035545435.1 Acidobacteriaceae bacterium
AAACGGAAGCGGTGGCGCAGTGCCGCCAGGGGCACCGCAACGATGCAGCCCGCAAAAAAAGTCCAGATAACGGTGTGAAGAACTTTGACCGCAATCAGCGCCAGCCGCGCGTTCACAACAAACGCCGCCCACGGCTCCATCATGCCGATCGCCATCGCAGTCGTGCAGAAATCTGTTGGCTACTGGCTACTGGCTGTTCCCTGCCCTTAGGCTTTCTGCACCTTGCCGGCCTTCAGGCAGCTTGAGCAGACGCGCAGACGCTTCGAGCCTCCGCCCACCTTCGCCCGCACTGGGTGCAGGTTCACATTCCAGCGCCGCTTCGTAATGTTGTGCGCGTGCGAAATGTTGTTTCCAAACTGCGGACCCTTGCCGCAAATATCGCAAACCTGTGCCATGTCTTCTCCAAAAAGACGATTCCTGCTTGAGAGGATGTCGTCGAAATTTGCGGCCCGGGACTTCCGGCTTCCGACAAACGGTCCGGATCCCGCCTCAGCCGGCAGCGTGGCGCCTCACAGCCCACATGCCGAATCTACAGTTTACCGGCAATTGTGCCTCCCCGGCAATCGTCCTCGCCGGCGTCGGCGGCGTCTCAGTTTGAAATCTTTCTTTCGAGGTCGAAGGCTTTACGGAAAAGGGCGAGGGAGGTTTCCGCGATTTCGAGATTGAGGGTCAGCCCCTTCTGAAATTCAGCAGAACCCTGGGATTGTTTCAGCTGCGCTTTGAGCGATTCAATCTTCTGTTCGAGATGAGCGATGTGATCCTGGAGCGTTCTCTGCACGGGGGAAGCCTATCACCCGGATGCCTGTCCAGCCCAGCAAGGCGGCCAACCCGCTCAGTGTCCAACGGAGACGCGACCAGCCGTCCCTCCAACCCGGCCTGCCGTCCAGCTCTCCCTTCCGTTTGTTATCCTCTCCCCGTGCAAGTTCTGTACGGCGTCCTCCTCCTGAGTACGATGGCGCTGATCTGGGTCGCTCTGGCCGTGGTCCGGCACATCCGCCGGCAGCGCGAAGCAGCGCGCTCGCAGTCGGAACCCCACGACGAAAACCCATAGCAAGGCGCGCATCATTCGGAGCCCTGAGCCCTGTGCCCTGAGCCCTGTACCCTGAGCCCTGTACCCTGAACCTGAGCCCTGTACCCCGCACCGCGAACCCTGTACCCTGTTCTCTATGAACGCCTCCGCCGCGACGCCCGCTCTGCCTCGCCTGCAGTCCGCTCTCCTCCGCAACACGCTCGCGATCGCCCTCGGCTCGCTCCTGGTAGCAATCTGTGCCCACCTCTCCGTTCCTCTCTGGTTCACTCCGGTTCCGCTCACGCTTCAGCCCTTCGCCGTGATTCTTCTGGGACTCCTGCTCGCCCCGGGCACCGCAGCCGCAGCGCTGGTCCTCTATCTCGCCGAAGGCGCCCTCGGCCTGCCCGTCTTCACGCCGCACGGACCCGGCGGCATGCTGCAGCTTCTCGGACCCACCGGCGGCTACCTTCTCTCCTACCCGTTCGCCGCATTCCTCGTTTCCTGGCTCCGCCGCCGTTTCACGGCAACGCCTTTCGTCTCCTCTCTGCTTGCGGCCACCACCGGCGACGCCTTGATCCTTCTCTCCGGAGCCGCCTGGCTTGCGGTAATCCAGCCTCACGCGATCACCGCCATCTTCACCCTCTCGATCCTGCCCTTCCTTCCCGGCGAAATCCTCAAAGTGATCGCCGCCGCCGGAATCTCCGCCGCATCCCGCCGCGTCCGCCGCTCCTGAGTCCGGCCTGCCCCCTCAACCGGCCCGAAGTAGCGCGTCCGGATGCCAGAGCCCCGTTTCTCCCGCAAAAAACAAAAGGCGCCCGCAAAGGGCGCCTTTTTCTACTCGGTTTTTCTCAGGCCCTCTTACGAAGCCATCGCCGATCGCGCCAGCGACGCTTCCTGCACAAAGCCTCGGGCGCGCGGAACGACCTTCACTCCATCCGCAGACTGCTCCATCGCCAGGGTCTGCGAACACTCCCCGCATAGCCAGTAATGTTCCATCCTCCGCGAGCGTTTTCCGTTCTTGTCCGCCGCTCCCGACGTCACGTCGAAAACGAAGATCCGTCCCT
>DASZYN010000384.1:0-1871 GCA_035545435.1 Acidobacteriaceae bacterium
GCTCAGAGCGGCGCCGACGACGCGGAGAGATGGCCGAGTGGCTGAAGGCGCACGCTTGGAAAGCGTGTATGCTCGAAAGGGCATCCAGGGTTCGAATCCCTGTCTCTCCGCCATAGCTTGGGCAAATCGCCGATTCCAAACACAAACTCTTACTTGCTGGACTTGATCGAAATCCAGCTTGTCCGTGTCGAATCCGTCCGTCGAAGCCTGCCCTGCTGGGCCGTTTGCATGACAAAGCGACACGTACATGACGACGGCACTTGCGAGTTGTCCGAACTCTCCAATCATCGAATTTGCGAGGCGCGATGCCAGGTAAACGAATTCCAGCGCGCTCTGGGCAAACTCAACTTCTCGATGAAAGGCAAGCTCATATTCACCAAACTCTCCGGCATCTCGCTGCTACCCGGCGGAGCACTTGAAATCGGATCAATTTGCCGCGCCTTCAGTCAGAGATCGTGGGAACAAAATGAGCATTGATAAGTGCTAGACTCACCGCCAGGAGGATTGCCGTGAGTAAGGTCCGCCTGACTTTTGTCGCCAACTGTGGATCTGTTGCCGCAGGGGGCTCTTTGGTGTTGGACACCAGCACCCAGCAGTTTTCTGACGTCTCTGTGTTCTGTACCGGAGGGCATCATGTGGCCCATAAGGTTTCGGAAGCGAAGTTCGCGCCACCACCTTCGCAGTATCCGGCGGGAACTCCGATGCTGATTAACATGGGCGATCCAAACGGTGTAGTAGTCCAGCTTAACTACGCTATTCACGGTTTCACCAGTCCGGCAATCCCGATGGCCGGCGGGTTTGTTCAGGGCATTCCCTTTGCCGTTAACAATGTTCAGGGAGCAACGCCCGGCTCAGGATCGGTTGTCGTTACTTCCGTGCCCTAGCACTGGCTGAGGGAACACGTTAGTGCGTTGTCAAGTTTGTCAATATCAGTTAAGCCGCGTGGAATCAGCGACATGCAATGTTGTCCCCGCCAAGGCGAACAACCTTGATTCCCCGCGTCGTCACTGCCCGCTCCATTCATACACGCGGACCTCGAAAGGCTTCATCCGCACGGCCACGGAATGTTCCACACTCCAGGACTGCGCCGTGGACGATGAAGCCGCAAAAGGCTGACGCACGCTGAAGCTGCTGCGCGCATGCGGCGGCAGCTCCAAAGCCTTTCCCAGATCGAGAGAGTACTCCTGGGCCGCATTCGACGGATTGCGCAGCGTAATGATCCATCCCTTCGGGCTCCACGCCGCCCAGCCATAGATCTGCAACTGGCCCGGATCGCCACCGATCCAGTGAGAGTCTTCCAGAATCGACGCGTTCCGGCGCGACCACTGCGCCGCGCGCGCCAGAATGTCCCAGTCCGCCGCGCTCAAAGCTCCAGGCGTGATGTACATCTCCTGTAGCTGCGTTCCGCTGCCGAAATAGGTCAGGACCTCATCGGGAAAATCGTTCTGCGGATCGGTGTTCAGCCCGCGCGCCTTCTGCGCGAAGATCATGCCGTGCAGCATGAGGGAGTTGAGAGGGAAGAGCGGCCCGCCCTGCACGATATTTTTGTACGTCTGCGCATCCCGGTATGTGATCCACTGCTGCCGCTGCGTGCCGACACCGGCAAAGTTGTGGTCATCGCCGTCGCGCCAGATGGAATCCGCGTTGAGCAGCCAGAAGGGCGAGGGATACGTTCCGGTCGTTAGATTGATAAACAGGCCGGGCTCGCGCCGGCGCAGTTCACGAATTAAATGGATGGCCGCAGCGAAGTCGCTGTCGAACATCGAGCCGGGAAAGACGCGATCCGCATTGCCGGTGCCGTCAAACTTGAATAGGTCGACATGGTATTGGTCCACCATCTCGAAGGCTACTTTTGAAAATGCGTCGAAGTA
>DASZYN010000385.1:0-3886 GCA_035545435.1 Acidobacteriaceae bacterium
GGTTGTGGACGAGGAGCAGGTAGCGAGCATCGATCTGCTGAAGATTGACGTGGAGCTGAGCGAGCGCGAGGTGCTGGATGGAATCCGGGAAGAGCACTGGCAGCGGATCCAGCAGGTAGTCATGGAAGTGACGGACAAGGATCACGCGCTTCGCACGATTGAGGAAATGCTGCACGCGCGAGGGTTCAGCGTCGCTACCGAGCAGGAGCCACGGCTGAAGGGAACGGCTGTCTACAATCTCTTCGCAACAAAGCGCGCCGGTTAGGGCACAAGACCATCGTCTTCGCGCGCGAGCAGCGAGGCGCAGTCCGCGGCCTCCAGCTGAGTGGGAATCTCATCGACCAGAACAACGCGATCGGGTATGCCGGACGAGGGCCGCTGTTCGCGGCAATGCGCGAGCAGGCGTTCCATCAGTTGGGCGCGGATTCCTGTCTGTCCTGGTGCGTTCGCGAGACGAAGCTGCGCGGAAGGTGATGGTTCCGGTGCTGCGAAAGCTGTGTCCGGCGCAGCGCCTGCGGGAATGACAAGCGCGTCGTAGCTGCCGTCCGAACGTGAGGCGGCCCAGCTGAGATGGACGCGCAGGCCGGGGTACTCGGTTTCGAGGTCGAAGAGATCCTGGGGATGAACGCCGCGCAGAGCACGCTGCCCGATTGCCTGACGCGAGCCTACGGCGTTGCCGGCCGCATGGGGATCGCGCAGCTGATCGAGCGCGAGCCGATCCCTTTCGATGCGAGCGTTGGGGATGGAGTGAATCCCAAAGGGCTCGCTGGTTTGCTGGAGACGAGAACGGATCTGCCCTTTGGGATCGGCTGATGCCGGTTCGTAGTGAACCGCCGACACTTCACGCCGAGGGCCGACATGGAGGATAGCGTCGTAGCGGTAACGTGTCATCTCGTTGTCGGCGCGGCCGCGGCGCAGCGCAATCTCCACGTGGGCGATGCGGTCGAATCGATGACGCAGGGCGAGAAACCAGGCCGGTGAAAGTACCAGTTCCGGAGTATGGTGCAGGCGGCGCAGCGCGCGCTCCCGGATTTCTGCCACGGCGAGTTCATCCTGGGCCTGAAAGAGCTCCACCGATGCGGCGAAGGCCGGCAGCAGGGGCAGGCTGCGCACATCGCCGATGAAGATATGCCCACCGTCGCGAACAAGGCGAACAGCATTGCCGATCACCTGTGAGAGATAGCCGGAGTGGGGGAAATATTGAATCACGGAGTTGATGACCACGTGATCGAACGACTGAGGCTCGAGGCCGGAGAAGTCGTCGGCGCGTCGTTCCATCAACTCGACGCGCGCGGCCACCTCGGGCATCGACTGCAGCTGTTCCCGGGTGCGGCGAATGACCTCATGGGAAAAGTCCACAGCAACATAGCGATCGCACTGAGGAGCGACGCGGAGAAGAAGCAGGCCGGAGCCGCAGCCGATTTCGTAAACGGACCGGGGATTGAGGCGGCGAATGCTGTCCACCGTAGTCTGCACCCACTCGCGCATGTCTTCTGAGGGAAGCGGACTCCGCGTGTAGCTGCTGTCCCAGCCAATCGTATTGAAACCGGAAGGGGCGGAGACGGCGAGTTTCGAAGACTGGTTCAGGTCGTATGTCTTCTGCCATTTGCGGAGTGCCGCGTTCGCAGCCGTCGTGCGGTCGAAGGCTTCGTCGAGATAGGCTTCGGCGGGAACCACGAGGGCGAGAAGACTTTCCGCCTGCGACAGGACGGCCGTCCGTTCCACGCCGGGATGGCGGAGCAGCGCCTGTTCCGCCGCAGCGCAGCGCGCGGCCGGATCGGTGGGAGGGTTGCTCGTGACCACAGTCGTCTCAGCTGCGGGTAGCAGCGGTTTGGGTAAGGGCAGCGATGGAGTCGATGCTGTCGAGCTGCTCGCGATCGAAACCGATTTCGGCAAAGTCAATCCCGAACCGTTCTTCGAGAAACAGCACGATCTCTACGGCGTCGATCGACTGCAAGCGGCCGCTCATGAGGAGCGAATCGCTGTCGGTCAGCGGGCGACGATCATCCTGGCGAGTGAGCAGGTCCTGAACAAAGTTACGAATCTCGTCATTTACCGACATCGATGCTCCTAAAAATGGATGAAGAACAAGCTGGCAAAGTATCGCACGGTTTGCGCGAGGGTAAAGGTACGGGTATCTGTTTCGAAAACGGAGATGAGGACGTAGAAGAAACCCACACCGCAGACGGGCAGGAGGCGGCCACGAACAAATCCTGTGGGACGCGGTCCGCGCTTGCGCAGCTGCGAGATGCTGAGCCCAACAGCCAGCGCAATGCAATAGATGAACTCCACCTGATAGCTGGCAAGGGCTCCCCAGAGACCGCGCTCCTGGAAGAAATGAATGTCACGCGTGATGTGGTAGAAGGCATCGCCGAGCAGAATCGTGACGCAGGTGGCGAAAATCGTGCGCAGACGGCGGTGTTTCTTGAAATAGCGAAGGAAAGTCGGGAAGTAGAAGAAGTCGACGAGCAGTTCTTTGAAGTAGTAGTAGAAGCGGTTGAAGAAGTCGATGAGGGTGGTCGCGGAGAGAGGACGATACGTATTGCGGAGAGCATTGAAGCCGGCGAAGCGGGCACAGGCGATGAATCGATGCCCGAAGATGGAGACGCTGAAGAGCAGCTCAAAGTAAGCCAGAATCTGCGCGGCCCAGCGCAGATGCCACGCGACCGGCGTGCCGTGGACGCTCATCGCCAGCGCCTGGCTTGCGATGGGAATGCCGAGCCGGCCGTGAAAGAAGCGGTACCACAAGCTCTGGCCGAGGCCGAGCAGAATAGCCCACGCGAGCAGCTTGAGTCCTTTGAGCTGAACGACGGCGAGTTGCTCCGGAGTTTTCGCTTCGATGCGGCGAAGATAGGCAGCGCCCTTGGGAAAGGGAGTGTTGGTGCTGCCCCAGAGCGGGCGGAGCGAGGCGAGTTCCAGCGATCCATCTCGCTTCGGCACGGAAGACTTGTCGGTGACGGCGTAGGCAATGAACCAGACGTAGGTGGCGAGAACTGCGACGAATCCCCACAGGACCGCCGACGCGCGTGCGTGCTGCGGAGCGTAACACGCGCATACGATCAGCAGGGAAAAACCGGAGAGAAGAAAGACAATGGGGCGCCGGGCAAATCGGGATTTCGGCCACCGCATCACGCAGAGGTAAAGCGCCATGCCGATGGCAATCACCGAAAGAGTAGCGGCCAGATTGAGCGGGTCCTGGAGGTTCTCGCGGACGACCATAAAAATGGGCGCCAGGGCAAGGACAAGGCGGCGATATTCGGGGAGCAGCGTGATGATGCCGAAGAGAAAGGTCAGGCCGGCGACCGCCGTGAGATCAATGAGAAGGAAGCGCATCCCCAGGCCGAACAGGCCCAACAGAACCAGTTTGCCGGGCACAGTCTGAGCGAAGGAAACCGCCGCCGGCCAGGTTTCAACGCGAGGGATGAGACGGAAATTGGCCCACGCACCGGTGCGTACGGTGGGCGCTTCGGTTTGTGCAGCGAAGGCACTCATCAGTCAAAACAGCAGGGTTGTCCTGGACGCTGCCAGGGAAACGGTCCCGGCGGCCATCGCGCACCGTCGAGAGGAAAGGGCTCTCCTTCACAGGATAAGCAGAGACCGCGGAGGTTCCGATAGTACTCACGGGGATGGGGATAGTACTTTGGTTGGACCTGTCCCCTGGATCGGATCCATTCCGCTTCTCCCCGCAACGCTGCCATCCGTCCCGGCGCATTGCCGGGAGCGCCGCACCGAATCGACACACATGCATGGACCTGCGAGACTGGGAACGCAATCATTCCCTTTCATCGAGTCCCCGACGCTGTGCGATGAATCGTCCCCTGCTCACATTTCTAAGCTTCATCCTGTTTGGATTTGCGTTTCTGCGCGGCGCCGCCCAGCAGCCGAA
>DASZYN010000386.1:0-2000 GCA_035545435.1 Acidobacteriaceae bacterium
ACCGCGATGCCGACTGCGGCGGACACGAAGTTCTGCACCGCGAGCCCGACCGCTTGCGCCGTGTAACCAAGGGCGGACTCACCCGAGTAGGACTGCCAGTTCGTGTTCGTGGTGAAGCTGGTCGCCGTGTTCCAGGCCTGACCCTGCTCCATTCCCTTCATGCCCTGACTGAACGGCAGGTGTCCCTGAAGTCGAAGCATCAAGTAGAGGAAGATCACCGAGACCGCTGAGAACGCAAGCATGCTGCGCAGGTAGGTGCCCCACCGTTGCTCTGCGTCCGGGTTCACCCCCGTCGCGCGGTACACCCACCGCTCGACTCTCAGGTGGCGGTCGCCCATGTAGACCCGCGCCATGTAGTCGCCAAGCGGCTTGTGTGATGCCGCGAGACCAATGACGAGGACCGCGATGAATGCCGCGCCGGCGGCGTACGTTGACATCAGAATCGCTCCGGGAACAGCAGGGCGAGCACCAGGAATACGGCCGTCCCGAGTGCCAGGATCAGACCGATCAGGTTTTCGGCGGTCACAGCTTCTCCGCTCCCCGCGCGATCAGCGCCAGCAGCGCGAAGAATCCGATCGTCAGCAGGATGAAGATGACGTCACGCATGCCGCCCTCCTAGGGTTCGGTGAGCTGCATCGGTCAGCTCGGACAGTTGTTGGGTCAGGTGGTCCATCGCGCGACGGCGACTTCGTCGGATCCGCGTCGCCCGGACAGTGGCCACGGTCGTGGCGCTGGCGAACAGAACGGCCAGTTCCACGAGGTCGCGGTGGCCGTGCCAGCGGAGCACGCCGTACCTGTCGGTGACGAATCCATTGAGCATCAGCCAGGCCAGCGCCGCTGTCACAACGGCACCACTCCAGGTGACGAGCCAGCCGGACAGCGTGACGATGACGACCATCACGCCGAGGGCTACCGGCGCCGCGGCATGAGCGGCGGCCAGCGCGGTCGCACTCACGAGAGTCGCCGTGAACGCGATACCTGCGGCAATGCTCGCCGGGACTCGAGAATCCCACTGGCACGTCGCAAGAGCGCGGCGCCAAACGGCTAACCGGTGCACGTTCCCACCCCTTCAAACAGGCACCGTCTGGTGCCCCGATCGAGTGAAGATCGGCCGGAAGGGTGGCTGCAACTTTCCTGACGCGTTCCTGACGCACCATGACGAAAATCAGGCGCCGCCCTGACGCCGCCCTGACGCGCCCGGTTGCGCGAGAACGGATTCGGCCGATATCCCCCATTGGGCGCGCCACCCGACATCCGGCCTGACGAACTAGACCGACGAAGACCAAGCCTTGTGCGGGATATGTCCTGCGACAGAGTCCGGGACGTCTCGCGACATCACATCGGTGGAGGTGCTGGGACGTTACTCGAACCTACGGCCCGGGCCCCTTATCAAGCGGGCGCTCCGTTCCGATCGGTTGATCGAAACACGCCCGGCCGATGAGGTCCGGGAGCCAGTTCGGCCCCACAAGCTCTCACTACGTCTAACTATACAAGAACGATCCAGTTTGATCGAGACATATCAAGCGGGCGCTAGCGCTGAGCATGTCGCCAAGGAGTTTGGACTCAGCAAGGGCGCCGTGATTCAGCTACTCACCGATGCCGGCCTGATCCGCAAGCGCAACTCCCCTACTGAGGCTCAGCTCCTGGAAGCCACACGCCTCTATGTAGAGGAGAGCTGGTCACTAGAGCGGATCGGCGCGGAACTGGGCTTCCGCAACACCACCATCCACCGACACTTCAAGCTGCGTGGCGTTCCGATGCGTCGGCCTTGGGAGCATCTGCGGTGACGGGAAGCCAGCCCTCGTCCCGGCAATCTGCAGCAATGCCCGTGCCAACTCGGATCGTGGTCATAGTTACATGGGTCCGTCCGACTAACGGTGTAACTGGTCATGTCGGTTAGAGGGTGTTGCTCGGGAACAGTCTGCCTTCGAAGGTGATCGCGAACGCGTTGAGGGCTGGCTTCCATCGGGTGATCCACCGCGCTCGTCCGCGCCCGGTCG
>DASZYN010000387.1:0-18899 GCA_035545435.1 Acidobacteriaceae bacterium
TCCAAGCAGAATTTTGAGAGTTGGGCCGGGTCCGGGTGCCTTCGAGGGCTCCAGCAGACCCGCCGTCCACAACATCTGATGCCACTATAGCACAAGCGATGCAGAAAATATGAGTGTTTTATTGTCAATATTGAAAAAGAGAATTAAACCGTTCATTTTCTGTTTCTTATGGTCACTCTAATCCGCTGAGTGCCGGGTGCGACGGCGTCCTTGTCTCCCGACTCTCGCGGATCGCCTCCCCGGCAGAGCGCTTCCGGGAGATGCGCTCGTGCGGTGTTTCCGAAATTTCTATATGCGGAAGAGAAGCAGGTCCCTCCGCTTCCCCTTCGCTACGCTCAGGGTCCGGTCGGGATGACAAGGGAAAGGAACTTCAGAAACACCACGCTAGTAAATGATCTTCAGCGAGAACTGAATCTGGCGGGAGGTTCCGGCGGTCTTGCTGATCACGCCGAAGCCTGACCCCTGGAGGGTATTCGCCGGCAGCCCCATATTCACGATGTTGAACATGTTGAAGAATTCGGCCCGGAACTGCAGATCGGCAGCCTCGACGCCGTTCCGGCGCTGCCCGATGCGGGTGTCCTTGATGACGGCGGAGTCGAAATCGTAATAGGCCGGACCGCGGAAGGTATTCCGTCCCAGCGTTCCGAATCTGCCCGCGTTGGGCCCTGATCCGCCTGGCACTCCGATGGGAATGGAGAAGAACGACGCGTTGTCTGCGCCACGTCCAAAATAGTCTTCCCGACGGCGTCCCGTGCTGCCCGCGGTTGAAAGCTGCGGTTTCGCGACTTGGTCGGGCCGGTCGGTGCCACTGGTCCCGTAGCCCGTTTGCTGGATTCCGGAATAGACAGTGAAGGGTGCCCCGCTGTTGATGCTCGAAATGCTCAGGACCTCCCAGCCCTGAGACCAGCGCCGCATCCGGGGTCCACTCAGCCAGCCGACCGTCTGCAGATGCAGATCCTGTGCCGCGCTCACGCTGAAACCGTGTGTGACATCGAAGGTCGAGGGCCCCTTTTCCGGGTGGTTGTCGAACGGATTTTGCGGAAAGCCAACCACGACAGCGCCGGTCGATCCGGTTCCACCGACGACCCCGCTGACGTCATCCAGTGATTTGGCCCATGTGTATCCGGCCTGGATTCCTGGACCGCCATGCTTCACGGTGCCAGAGAGCGACGTTTGCAGCGCGTGATAGGAGGAGTGGGCGGTGGCCTCGATGACCTGCTCGAAGCCGAACCCTCCGGTCACGGCCCCGGTGTTGTCGAAAGTGGTGTAGGGGGCAAAGCCAGGGTCGGCCCCTGGGTAGGCATTGGTGGGCGCAATGCGCGGCAGCCGCATCGATTCCGTGCCGACGTAACCGGCGTCGGCGGTCAGCCCGAAGATCGTTTTCTCCAGCCCGAGATTCCAGGTTTGCAAAAAGGCGTCGCCGAAGCGGCGATCGATGGCGCTGATGCTGAGCAGCGAAAGCTGATGGCTGGGCGAGAGCGCCGCCAGGTCGTGCTGGTAGCGGTCGACATCCATCGTAGTGTTCGCCGGCAGCTTTTTGAGAGGCCAGGTTGTGAAGACGTTCTCGCCCTTCAGCGTGTAGGTCTGCGGCAACTGATCGGGCGTGATCTGGAAGCCGTAAGCGATCTCGCCGGCCCTCGATGCGTTGACGCGCGGGTAGACCGCGAAGGGAGTCGAGCCGGTGAGGAAGTTGTCCTGCCAGATGTTGGGCGGGATGACGGTGATGGATCCACCCGCATGAACGCGCAGGTCGTGCGGTGCGTTCCAGCTGATCTGCAGGCGTGGGCCCCAGCCGTTCCAGCCGGAACGATACCTGGGCTGCGGATTGATGACATAAATCTGCTGCTGACCGGCGGGCGGAGAGACGTTCAGGAAGCTCGACGTACGATTGGCGCGCTCACTGATGGGCGTATAGACCTCATAGCGAAGGCCGTAATCGAGCGTCCAGCGATCGTTGATCTTCCACGTGTCCTGGAAAAACGCATTGACATCGTTACGGTTGATGGCGGCCGGGCCGATGTGCGCGCCGCTCGAAACCTCAGGCGGAGCCACGGCCACGGTATAGGAATATGGATAGCCCACCAGCAGACTGGCCAGCGTATTGGGCAGCGGATCGCCTGGATTCACGTTGTGCGTCCCGCTCGCCGATGGAATGAAGGTCGGCGAGTAGACGGTGCCGCCGCCGAAGTTGTATTCACCGTTGGGGCTGATGCCGAAGTATGTTGTATCGCGATTAACGCGCGCCTCAATGCCCCATTTCCACGTGTGCCGCCCATGCGTCCAGGTGAAGTTCTGCTGGCCCTGAAAGAGGTTGCCGTACGCCTGCATGACCGAGCCGCCCGCAACATCAAACCCTTCATACAGTCCATCGTTGAACTTCAGCGCCGGATCGGTACGGTTGGGCGTGGGAAATCCGGGCGTGGTGCGCGTGATGCTGAAGATCGACTCCCAGGAGAAATGCGGCGACTGCGTGCGCGTGTAGCGAAACTCGACCATGCGCTGCCGATCCTGATACTCGACGCCGAAGGTCTTGTCGATGGTGGTTTGATCGGGATTAGTGGTCGGCCCGGTCAGGTTGTCGAAGTTGAACCGAGCGAGAAACTGTCCTTTGGCGCCCAGTTGCTGATCGACGCGAATCGAAAACTGGTCGGCATTGGTGACCACGTTGGAAGGCGCGGCATAGGTGCGCGCTCCGTAGGCGCCGGTGGGATTATTCGGCATCGGATAGCGCGCGAGCACCGCAGCGATTGCGGGATTCACCGGCACGTTCAGCGTATCCGTGCTGCCGTCGGGATACTTCACGACATCCACGCCGGCGCGTTCGGCTGCGGTCGGCATGGGCAACACCTGGGTTGTCCCAAGAACCTGGCGGAAGCCCTGATACTGGCCGAAGTAGAAGGTCCTGCCGCGGCCATCGTAGATGTGCGGAAGCACGACCGGCCCGCCATTCGTGAAACCGAATTCGTTCCGCTTGAACGGAGGAATCCGTCCTGGTTCGACGATCGACGGATAGTCGAAGTAATTGCGCGCATCGAGCGCGGAGTTGCGCAGAAACTCGAAGACGGATCCGTGGAAGCCTTCTTTGCCGGAGCGCGTGACGATGTTCGTGAATCCAGCAGCGCCGCGCCCGACCTCGGCCGGTAGCCACCCTGAACTCGATTGCAGCTCCTGGATGGCGTCGACGTTGAAATTGGCAAAGGCGCTTCCGCCCATTTCGGGATCGCTCGAGTCGGCTCCGTCCATGGCGAAGACGGCTTCGACACCCCGCTGGCCA
Source organism: Acidobacteriaceae bacterium (assembly GCA_035545435.1). Taxonomy (GTDB): domain Bacteria; phylum Acidobacteriota; class Terriglobia; order Terriglobales; family Acidobacteriaceae; genus Palsa-343. Next base: position 3,275 of record DASZYN010000387.1, read on the forward strand.
TTGACCGCGAATTGTTGGGTGAAGTTGGTCGCGCCATTCACGTCGGTCATGGTTCCGGCGGCCAGCAACAGCAAGGTGCTGAAGTCGCGGCCGTTGAGGGGCAGGGAACTCACGGATTCGCTGGACAGCTTCTCACCGCCCGTGCCGGCACCGCTGCTGCTTCCCGCGGCCGAACCTGCCTGTAATGGGCTCACCGAGATCGCGTACGAACCATCCGCACCTTCGGCAATCGTGAGCTGTGCCCGGGGCCCTGGCACATCGACCAGCACAGACTGCTCCACGCTCATTGTGGGCGAAGACGAAACCGCCGCAAAAGACACTGCGATTGCGTAACGACCGGGAACCAGTCCAGTGAAGGTGAAGCTCCCGTCCGCAGCGGTTTTTTCCGTTCGTACGCCGCCTGCCGGAGTATTCGATGCTGCCCAGTTGAGAAGCACCGTTGCGCCCGCCACGGGCTGCCCTGATGCGAACCGCACCACGCCACTCCAGCCTGTCGTCGCCTGTGCCGAAGCGATTCCTGCGGCCAGCCAGCAACCCACGACCCACGCCATCAACCAGCCCAGCCACCGGCTGCGCTGCCCTGGGTGCAAACGTCCCGTTTCCTGCTCGCGTCTCATCCGTCCCGAACCCACTCCGTAAGCTAACAGGGAAAGGGACTTCTGCGCGTTCCGCTAAACCCGGACCCCGTATCGGTTGCCAAGTATAACGTTTGAGTAGAGGGGTTGGGCAGCGATTTCTTTTCGCGGGCAGTTCCGTTCGTCACATCGCGTTGAAAAAATTGGAGAGAGGAGGTGAACGACGGGAAGCCTCCGCGGCTGAAGCCCACTTCCTCCTGCGCCTGTTGTGGCACGACTGAAGTTGTGCCCTTTTACAAAAACGCCGGCAGATTCTTCACTAAATTATGGGACGCCACTAATCGGTCCGCAGCGCCCGCGCCGGATCCACCGTTGCCGCTCGACGAGCGGGAACGAAGCCCGCCAGACCCGCAACCAGACAGATGATCGCAATGCCTGCGCCGTAGACCAGCGGGTCGGCGATCGAGACGCCAAAGAGCTGGCTGCGTACTGCGCGTGTAGCGAGGATCGCGATCGGAATCGTGACCAGCATGGCTCCGCCAGCGAGCACCATTACTTCCCACAGAATCAGCCGCACTACCGTCATGCGCCGCGCGCCCAGGGCCATGCGAATGCCGATCTCGCGGGTGCGCTGGGCCGTCGAGTAAGCGAGGATACCGTAGAGCCCGATCCCGGCCAGCACCGTGGCGAGAACGCCGAACGCAGTCGCCAGCAGCGCAATCGTGCGTTCCGAAAGCAGGTCCTCATCGATCTCGTTCTTCATGGTGGTGAGGTGCGCGACGATCAGTTTGGAATCAACATTCGCGATCGCGGCGCGGATGCCGTTTGCCGCCGCATCCGGATCCTGCCAGGTGCGAACGTAGTAGATGAGTCCTGTCGTTCGCTCTGCCTGCGCAAACAGCGTGTAGCTTGTGGGATGGGCTGGCTCGCGCACGCTGGCGTGCTTCACATCCTTCACGACACCCACAATGAGGGCATCGGTGGCCGGTCGCCGTGGCCGGCTGACGTGATGGCCGAGCGCCGCTCCGGCGCTGCCAAAAAAATGTTTTGCGAAACTCTCGTTCACGATGGCGACTTTCGTCGAGGTTGCGGTGTCGCCCGCGTTGAAATAGCGACCGACCAGCAGAGGGATTCCGAGGGTCTGGAGGTAGCCGTCGCTCACCCACGGCAGCTCCACATCGAATTCCTCATCCGGAGGCGCCGTGTAACCCGCAACCAGCACATCGCCCGAGACGCCGTCATTGGCCAGGTCTTCGTCGTTGGTCGCGCCCGCGCCGCGCACGCCCGGCAGAGCCGCGATGGCATCGAGCGCGCGCTGCTCCACGGATACGACGCCGGTCGATGGGTAGCCCGCCAGCGAAGGATCCAGATCGAAGGCCAGCAGATGATCCGTTGCGAAGCCTGCATTCACGTTGCGCAGATTGTCGATTGTCCGCACGAACAGCCCCGCCGCCACGATCAGCAGCAGGCTGAAGCCGATCTGCAGCGCCACGCAGGTCCGCCGGAACCGCAGCGAGCCGCCTGTGCCGCCGCGTCCCTGATGCAGCGCCTCGGCCAGCTTCGGGTTCCAGAACTGGGCGGCGGGAGCGAGGCTGAAGAGGAGGCTCGCGATCAGCGTTGCGAGGATCGTGAACAGGAGCACGCGCCAGTCCAGCGTCGCTGAAAACGCATACTGGCCGGCATCACCGGTGGACATCCAGCGGATGAGCAGGCGGAGGGCCTCCGGGGCGAGAGCGAGGCCGATGGCCGCACCGGCCAGCCCCAGCAGCATGCCTTCGGAGAGCAACTGCCGCAGCACCTGTCCGCTCGTGGCGCCGAGCGCGTAGCGGACCGAGAACTCCCGGGCCCGTGCGGCCGCCCGCACGAGCAACAGGCTCGCCACGTTGACGATCGCCATCAGGATCACCAGAAGCACCATGCCCATGATGATCGTCAAAGGCGTTTCGACACTGTCGCGCATGGGCGAAAAGCCCTTCGCGCCGCCTTCCAGATTCAAATGCGCTTTCGTGATGAAGCTGGTCCGCGCCTTCGCCGACTGATCGTGCAGCTGCGTGAACTCTTCCGTGCGCAGATCTGTAAAGAGCGGATTGATGGCTGCCAACGCTTGTGCCGCCGTCATGCCCGGCTTCAGGCGCCCCACGATATTCATCCAGTACGACCTGTGGTCGTTCAGAAAATCCCAGTCCGGCTGGATGGTCTTTTGCATGGTGATCGGCACGTAGACATCGGGCAGGGCGCCCCATTCCATGCTGTGAAATCCGGGAGCGGAAACGCCGAGGATGGTGAACGGTGCACCATTGACCAGAAGAGTCTTACCGACGACCGGTGCTTCAGCGAGCTGCGATTTCCAGTAGTCGAAATTCAGGACGGCAACCGGATTGGCGCCAGGGGCGGTTTCGTCGCTGGCGACAAAGAGGCGTCCCATGGCGGGCTGCACTCCGAGCACGTCGAAGTAGTTGCCGCTGACCATCTCCGCGGGCACGCGCTCCGCGCGGTTATTCCAGACCACTCCCACGGAAGCGGGCGCCGCCCCGATCAACCCGCTGAACACGGTATTCCGGTTGCGGAGGTCTTTATACATCGGATAGGAAAACTCGTGCTTGTGTCCCTGGGAGTCGCCGCCGTGGGACTCCGTGTGCCCTTCGCCTGATCCCGCATAGCTGAGCACGACGAGTTCGCCCGGATTTCTCACGGGGAGCGCCTGCATGAGCGCCTGATCGAGCAGGCTGAAGATCGTCGTGTTCGCCCCGATGGCCAGAGCCAGTGTGAGCACGGCCACAGCAGTGAACATCGGATTTCGCGCCAGGCCGCGGGCGCCGTACCTGACGTCGCGCCAGACCGACTCGAGCGTCCACACCGGCCGCTGCTCGCGGCATTGCTCGCGTGCGCGTTCACTGCCGCCAAAATCAACTGCTGCCCGTCGACGGGCTTCTTCCGGTGTCATGCCGCGTGCCATATTCTCTTCCGCCTCCCGTTGCAGATGAAACGCGATTTCCTCATCCACTTCGCTGCGGCGCTTGCCGGCGAAGAGGTATTTTGTCCGCGTCCAAATCTCGCTCAACATTGAATACCGCCGCTGTTAAGTCCGTTGCAGCACCAGATTCACCGCCCCGGTCAGGCGCTCCCAGTTTTCCAGCTCTGCGTCGAGCTGTTTTCGGCCTGCCGCCGTTAAAGAGTAAAACCGTGCCCGGCGGTTATTCTCCGAAGCGCCCCACTGCGCTCGAATCCAGCCCTTGTACTCCAGCCGGTGCAGGGCCGGATAGAGCGAGCCCTGCCCAATTTGCAGCACGTCATTCGAAACCTGCTGGATCCGCTGCGCGATGGCCCACCCATGCTCGGGCTTCAGCGCGATCGATTTCAGAATCAGCATGTCCAGCGTTCCCTGCAGCAGATCGGACGGTGGCGGCATTTGGGTCTCCCCTCGACATTCGACAACAGAGGGTTAGAATCTCCCTCTCCCTTGTCGAATGTCAAGGGGAACGTGACGAATGGAAAGCCGGCTTCGTCCTCTGGTTCAACCTCTCGCGAATCTTAAGGGCTTCCGCGTCGCGAAGGTGGCAGCCAGAACCGGCAGGGTTCCGGCCCCGTATCGTTACTCATGAAGCGCTGGGTTCGGATAGCCATACGCCTTACAGCCATCGGGACAGGCGCCTGGCTCCTGGCTTCCGGAATTGCCGGCTGGAATCTCGCACAACCAGCTCTGCACCCCAGCCACAGCAATCGATCACCCGTAGCGCCCGCGTGGCTGCACTTTCAGCCCAAAGACCCATCGATCCAGGCAGCCGACGGGGCACAACTACAGGCCTGGTACGTTCGTCCGGCTCATCCCAATGGTGCAGCCGTCATTCTTCTGCATGGTATGGCGGACTCGCGCCTGGGCGTGGCGGGCTACGCCTCTATGTTTCTCCGGCAGGGTTACGCCGTGCTCCTTCCGGACTCTCGAGCGCACGGAGCCAGCGGCGGCGACTTTGCAACCTATGGAGTGCTCGAACGCGATGATATTCGCCACTGGGCGGCCTGGCTAAAACCGCAGACGCCAGGGTGTGAATATCTGTTTGGCGAGTCCATGGGCGCTGCCATCGCGATTCAGGCGAGCGCGCTCACGCCGGCTGTTTGCGCTGTGACCGCAGAAGCCTCCTTTGCCTCGTTTCGTGAGATCGCCAATGATCGCATTTCGCAGGTGACGCACCTGGGCCTCTGGTTCCCGCGCACTTTTGGTGCGCCGGCCCGCGAATTCGCGTTCCTGTACGGAATCTTGCGCTTCCACGTGAACCTCGCCGATGCCAGCCCTCTGACAGCGATTCGTTTGTCGCACGTTCCAACCCTTCTCATCTGCGGCACCGCCGATGACAATATCCCGATGCGGCATTCGCTCGAATTATTCCAGGCCGGCGCCTCTCATTCCCAACTCTGGATCGTCGAAGGAGCAGAGCATACGGGAGCGGCGGCCGTGAATCCGCCCTTATTTGAGCAACGCGTTGTGGGCTGGTTCGATCAGCACTCCCGGCCGGGTTCGAGGACGGTTGTGCCAGACCAGTGACTTCGCCAGCCGGGTGCACCGTAACCGTCATCCGCCCGTTAGTATGGAACTGGAGGTTCCCCGCTCGAATGGTCTCTCGTTATCGGTTGTGGCCCGGATTGCTTTCCCTGGGCGTGTTTCTCTTCTGTACCGCCTCGCAGGCTCAAAAGATTCTTCACCATGACGAGGTCTCCATCGGCGGCTTCTATCAATTCACGTCGAACGCGAGCGGCAACAGCATTACCGACACGCCGACCAAATCTCTGGGAGGAGAGGCGGCCTTCAGCCATAGCTTCCTTCCTTTGATGGGCTGGCAATTCTCCTACGACTACACCCGCTTCACGGAGAAATACACGGACCGGCCTTTTGGCTATCAGCACAACCAGCATGTATTCAACGGCGACTACTATCTGCATGTGCCGGCGCCGGTGTTCCGGCCCTACGCCATGGCCGGCATCAGCGCGATCGTTTTCTCTCCATCGCTGAACGGCGGCCAGAATGTGAGCTGGCAGGCTGCTCCGGGAGCAAACTTCGGCGCGGGGGTCGATATTCCGCTGCTCACGGGTAATTTCGGGGTGCAGGTGCAGTACCGCGGGCTCTACTACAAGGCGCCGGACTTCGGCCTCGCGCAACTGAAAACCGATTCCTGGCGGCTCACCTCACAGCCCACCGCTGGAATCTACCTTCGTTTCTGATTCGTCTTCAGGAGAGGCAACTGTGGACTGCATCTTCTGCAAAATCGTCGCCGGCAACATTCCTTCGAAGAAGGTCTTCGAGGACGAACAGATTTTCGCCTTTCACGACATCGATCCGAAGGCACCGAAGCACATTCTGGTGATTCCAAAGAAGCACATCACGTCGCTGGCCGATGCAAAGCCGGAAGACGCCTCCCTGATGGGCCGTTTGCTCCTTGCCGTCGCGGACATCGCGCGCGATCAGGGACTTGCAAAAGGCTACCGGGTCGCCATCAGCACCGGGCCTGAAGGGGGGCAGACGGTCGACCACCTGCATCTGCACCTGCTCGGCGGCCGTCAGATGCACTGGCCCCCGGGATAGTCCGTCCGAACGAAGACCCTCAGGATCGTTCTCCTCCATCTTTCGATTGCCATTTCTGCACTAACGTTAGCCGATTGCTGTCTGCGGCTTAGCGCCGGCGCTACGATTCCTGCGGCGATGAAGGCCGCAAGCCCGTTTCCGATCGGTCCCCCATTGGGTAATCCGGCAGGTGACCGGAGCGGTATCCGCGCGACCTCGCAGTGATCCAGCAGGAAACCCATCTTGGGATTGTGGCCGAGCGCCGCAGCAGTAAGAATCTCTTCAAGTTTCACAGGTATTGGTTGCGTTTTTACTCAAGGTCAAACAGGCCGACGGCGCCTGTTTTGACTGCGATTTTTTGCCTGGTTCAAATCGCTGCCTTCTCAACAGGAGAGAGATTCGATGTACACCCTTCTTGGTTCCCGGAGCGAAAGCTCTTCCGCTCGTCCCGTTCATTTCGATTGGAAGTCCTGCAGACGGATGCTGCCGGTTCTGGCGCTTCTGGGCCTTCTGTGTGGCATGACCGCCTCGCTCCACGCGCAAACAGCTTCCTTCAGTGGCAGCACAACGACGATCGCGACCGATTTCGACGGACCGATGGGCGTCACGACGGATGCCAGCGGCAATCTGTTTGTCGCCGACAACGGAATGACTCCGAATGCGTGTAACGGCAACACGGCGCGGCCAGCGGTCTGCGAGTTGAAACGCACGGGCCCGGGCTCGTACAGCGCCCCTATTCCTTTGCCGAGCGGGTTTACGTGTCCGGCCACGGTCACCGAGCCCCTTCCCTGCCTGAGAGGGCTGGCTGTCGATGCCAGTGGCAACGTTTGGGTCGCCGATTTCAACGGTGGCTCGAACGGACTCGTTTATGAGCTCAAGCCTTCCGCCGGGGCCTACACAACCGCACCCGTGGCTGTTCCGGGGCCCGCTTCGTCGGGCTGGGGAGCCCCGTGGGGTGTCGCGGTCGATCCGGCCGGCAACGTTTTTGTGGGCGACTACGGCGCCCAGACGGTCGCTGAGATTTCGGGCACGTCGATCACGGCGGGTATGCCGGTGGCTACTACCGTTGTGAACGCTGGTCTGGTGTCGCAACCCCGTGGTATCGCGGTCGACGCCAGCGATGACCTCATCATCATTGACGGCAATGTCGACCGGGTGGTGGCTCTGACGCCTCCTTACACCTCAGTCTTCAACGTCAATAACTACGGCTTTCAGGGTCCTGGAGACCTGGCGCTCGATGCCAGCGGCAATCTCTGGCTCTCCGAGTTCAACACGGCTTCGGTCCGCGAGCTGACGGCTGCCAGCGGCTATCAAACCATCCTGAGCTGGGGCAGCGGGCTCAACGGCCCCGTCTCGGTCTGGCCCGATGCCGACGGCAACATTCTCGAATCCGATAACCAGAACTCGGCGATTAAACAGATTGCGACGACCATTAACTTTGGCGCGGTTGCTGTGGGTTCCACTTCCGCAAAGCAGACACTGGCGTTCAACTTCAACGGCGCCGCCAACACCATGATTCAGGCGCCTGTCGTCGTTACCCAGGGCGTTACCGGCCTTGATTTCGTCAATGCCGGATCCGGAAGCTGCACCACCGCCGCGAATCCGTGGGCGCCGCAGACCACCTGCACCGTCGACGTGACCTTTAAGCCGAAATTCCCCGGCGCGCGTTACGGCGCGGTGAAGTTGCTCGACACCACCGGGAATCTCCTGGCGACCGCTTACATCTATGGAACGGGGCTGGCGCCGCAGCTGGTCTTCCCGGACAACACCGCTCTGCAAACCCTGGGCGGCGGCTTCAACGCTCCTCTTGGCGGCGCCGTCGATGCTGCCGGCAACGTCTACGTGGCCGATACGGCGAATGACCTCGTGAAGCAGATTCCTCCGGGCTGCTCTTCCTCCGCCTGCGTGAAAACGCTCGGTGGCGGATTCGACTCCCCCATGGGTGTTGCGGTGGATGGAAGCGGCAACATCTACGTCGCCGATGAAGGCAACGATGCGGTGAAGGTGATGTCCCCGGCATGCACTTCCTCCAGTTGTGTCTCGACCCTGGGCGATGGCTTCGCGGGACCGCAGTATGTGGCAGTCGACCGCAGCGGCAACGTTTATGTCACCGATCTCCTGGACAGCGGTTCGGGCGTCGTGAAGAAGATGGCCCCGGGTTGTGCGTCCGCCAGCTGTGTCACGACGCTGCCCGGCGACTTCCAGTCTCCCGAGGGCGTGGCCGTCGACGGAATCGGAAACCTCTATGTCCTCGACAACGGAAACGCATCGGTGATGGAGATTCCGGCGGGTTGCAAGTCTGACAGCTGTGTAACCACCTGGGGCGACCCCGGCGGATACGACGGAATCCTGAACATTGCCACGGATGGCAGCGGCAACGTGTATGTCGGAGACATGGCCGTCGACCAGAGCGGCAATGTCTATCTCGCCGACTCCGATAACAATGCGGTGGAAGTACTGAACATGCTCACGCCGCCCACCATGAACTTTGCGAGCACGAATGTCGGATCGCAGAGCAGCCCGCTGGCTGTCACGCTGGGGAACATTGGCAACATGCCGCTGGTCTTCCCTGCGCCTCCGACCGGATTCAACCCCAGCGTCCCTGCTGGCTTTATGTGGGACAACGCATCCACCTGCGCTCGTACGGCTTCCGGCGGCTCGGCATTCTCGCTCGCGCCGGCCGGGACCTGCAGCGTCCAGATCGACTTCCAGCCGACAGCTTCGGGCGCCATCACGGGCTCGGTGGTTCTGGCGAATAACAACCTGAACGTTGCCAGCTCCACCCAAGCGATTGGCGTCCGCGGCACAGGTGTAGCGGTCGCGACGGTCGGCATCTCGCCCTCGAGCATCGACTTTGGCACCCTCTACATGGGCAGCCTCGCCACGAAGACGGTGACCGTCACCAACACCAGCAAGGCCAACATGACCATCAACGATCCTTTCCTCGGGGTCGTCCGCGGTGGAAACTCCAGTGAATTCATCACCCTTAACCTCTGCCCGCGGACTTTGGCTCCGGGCCGGAGCTGCACCATGCTCGTTGCCTTCATCGCCGGACCGTACTACACACCGCAGACGGCCACCTTGGCGATCAACACCAACCTGGGGAGCCCGCAAACGGTTCCCCTCACCGCCACTGTCATCAACCCTGCCGCGCAGTTCAGCGCCAGCAGCCTCAACTTCGGAACCGTGAAAACGAAGAGCAGCAGCACTGCCAAATCCGTCATCGTCACCAGCGTGGGGGGCACGGCCCTCTCGATTTCAAAGGTGTCCATCACAGGTGCGAATCCGGGAGACTTCTCTCAGACCAGCACCTGCACCTCCGCCAACCTCAACCCGAAGGCGAGCTGCTCCATCGTCGTCACCTTCAAACCGACAGCGAAAGGAACTCGAACCGCAAACCTGGTCGTGACGGACAACGCTCGCAAGAGCACGCAGTCCATCTCGCTGCTCGGCAAGGGCAACTAGCCGAACTGCCTGCAGTCTGAAGAGAGAAAATCCCGGTGGATCATCCACCGGGATTTCTTTGTCTGTCGCCACGGATGGAATCGATCAGGTCAGCGGTGCGGTGTTCCTCCAGCGAGCCGGCTGTTGAGGCCGTTAGCGAACCTCGCTGAGCTTCTACGCTTTGGCGGATCGTCAGTTCTTCTTTCCAATGCCCGAGTCGCCGCTCTTCCAGTGGAGCGGCCCCTCCAGAAACCGCCGATGCAGCATCGAAAGCAGCTCGGCATTCCCTGCCACTAAATATTCGTAGGCATGATCCCACTCCGGCCCTTGTTTCCAGCCCGTCTGGATCAGCCGCACCACCGTTGCATCGCCATGCGCCTCAAACTGGAACACCGCCCTCGTGCGTTGTGCGCGAACCGTTGGAAACTGCTCCGGCGCCATGGCGGCAATCACGATCTCCTGTTCAGGCACGAAGGACACAATTGTTCCGCCACCGGATTTTCCATCGGGAGAGCGAACCATCCAGTCGCCACCGGGACGCAGATCGACTGTGGCGTTCGGACCCAGCCACGTGCGGAGTCCCGCGCTGGTGGAGAAAGCCTCCCACACCGCAGGCAGCGGCGCGGGAACCTCCAGTTCGATCATCAATTGCTTTGCCGGCGCAGCCGTTGTTTGCGGCTCGGCAAACGGGGCGCCAATCAGGGCGCAGGTGAACGTGAGCAGAGCAAACGCCGTTTTCATCGGTCAAACCCTCTCTCTTCGAAAGCGGCGGCGTTCATCGCCACGCCCCAAGAATCGTGCCCATTAGCGTCAGAGCCACGGCCAGATATCCGCCGTTGACCAGGATGTAGCTCCAGGGGCGGCGCTCGAATAATGCGACGATGGCGAGCCCCATTGCCGCCCAGCCGAGTCCAGCCGCAAAACCTGCTGCGGCACCGAATGCCGTGGTTGTCTTCGGACTGTTCAGGAAGATGGCGAGATTCACCGCCATGACGAGATTGAAAAAGAAGGTGAGCAGAAATATTGTCGCGCGAGGAGGCGGATCGGTGGTGAAACCGTTCGCTCGCTTCCAAACGGCGCCGAACACAAAGGGTGCGTACCAGAGTGCACCCAAAGCAAAGGCTGACAGGGCGGCTGTCAGGATCGCCGATACGTTGAGAATCGCAAAGGTCATGCTGTCGTTCTCCGGGAATGCTGGTGCCCAGGGGCGTAAAGCTGGCCGGGAGGCATAATTAGTTGATCGTTCAAGTAAATTATTCGCTACACTAATGCTTGTCAATGCTTTTCCTCTCGATGTGACCCAATCTTTGCCTTCAACCCGCGAGCGCCTGATCGATTCCGCGCGTTTCTTGTTTTGGGAGCGCGGCTTCGCCGGCACCAGCATGGCCGATCTGCTGGCCCACGCGGGCGTCAATTCCGGCAGCTTCTACCATTTCTTCGACAGCAAGGAGGCCCTCTTGCGCGAAGTGCTCCAGGGCTACATCGATCTCCTCCGGCCTATGGTTGTCGACCCCGCATTCGCCTCGGTTGAAGAACCTGTTGCACGCATCTTTGCCATCCTGGCTGGGTACCGCCAGCGCATTTTGGCCACCGACAGCAAATATGGATGCCCGCTCGGGCGGCTGGCTCTGGAGATCGATCCGGAGAACGCGCCGGCTCATGCATTGATTGCGCGGAATTTTCAGGGATGGATCGATGCCATCCGCGAGTGTCTCGACGCGATGAAGGATCGACTGCCCGCCGGCACCCACCTCGACGCACTCGCCACTTTCGTGCTCGTCTCGATGGAGGGTGGGGTCATGCTCTCGCGGTCGTATCGATCGGTCGAGCCCTTTGATCGCGCCATCGCGCAATTGCAGGAGCATTTCCGGCTGCTGCTCTCAGCGCACGAACGATAGGTCGCGCTTGGAGGCGCGGCCTCAATCGTTACCACCGTTACGTTTCCGCCGAAATTTCGCTGATCTTTTGGGCTTTTTTGCTCCTTCGCGGGACTAGTTTGGGAGCAGTCGCGAGAGGTGACGGATGATTTCTGAAACGGCGGCGACGACGCTGGCGCAGGCAGGGTCGACCAAAGGCCAAAGGACGGCTCCCGGCGTTGAAGCCCTGGCGCAGTCCTTCCTCGATAATCTGCTGTTCGTGCAGGGTCGCTCGGTGGAGCGTGCAACGGTCAACGACCTGTACATGGCGCTCGCGCACACCGTGCGCGACCGCCTGGTGGAGCGCTGGATCTCAACGACCAAAAACTACCAGGCGCAGGATGTGCGGGTCGTTTGCTATCTGTCGGCGGAGTTTCTGACGGGTCCGCATCTGGCGAACACCCTGATCAACCTCGGCATTTACGACGAGGCGGAGCAGGCGATGCGGCACCTTGGCCTTGACCTGAACACGCTGATCGAGCAGGAAGGTGAACCGGGTCTTGGCAACGGCGGCCTGGGCCGGCTGGCCTCGTGCTTTATGGACTCGCTGGCCACCCTCGACATTCCTGCCATCGGCTATGGTATCCGCTATGAATACGGCATCTTCGATCAGCAGATTCGCGACGGCTGGCAGGTGGAGTCGACCGACAACTGGCTGCGGTTAGGGAATCCGTGGGCGCTGGAGCGGCCGGAAGACGCGTTCGAAGTGAAGATGGGCGGACACACCGAGAGGCATATGGATGCGCGCGGCCGTCTGCACGTGCAGTGGATCCCCGAGCGGATGGTGCGCGGGGTGCCGAATGACACGCCGATCCTGGGCTACCGGACGAATACGGCGAACACGATGCGGCTGTGGTCGGCCCAGGCGGTGGAGAGCTTCAACTTTGGCGTCTTCAACCATGGCGATTTTTTCGGCGCAGTGGCGGACAAAGTAGCGTCGGAGAATCTTTCGAAGATCCTCTACCCCAACGACGAGGGCGCCCAGGGGAAGCAGCTGCGTCTGGCGCAGCAGTATTTCTTCGTCTCCTGCAGCCTGCAGCATATTCTGCGGATTCAGACGACGCAGAACCGGCCGCTCGCTGAGCTGCATCGCAACTTCGCCATCCAGATGAACGATACGCATCCGGCGATCGCAGTCGCGGAGCTGATGCGGCTGCTGATCGATGAGCATGGGATGGAGTGGGAACCGGCGTGGCACGTGACCGTGCAGTCGCTCTCCTATACAAACCACACGCTGATGCCGGAGGCGCTGGAGCAGTGGCCGCTGGATCTGTTCAGCACACTGCTGCCGAGGCCCATGGAGATCATTAACGAGATCAACCGCCGTCATCTCGAGGACGTGCGGGAGAAATTCCCGGGTGACGAGGAGCGCGTGCGCCGACTGTCGCTGATCTCGGAAAACGGCGACGGGAAAAAATACGTGCGCATGGCTTACCTCGCTTCGCTGGGCAGTCACGCGATCAACGGCGTGGCTGCGTTGCACACCGAACTGCTCAAAACCAGCGTGCTGGGCGATTTCTATGCGCTGTCGCCGGAGAAATTCTCCAACAAGACCAACGGCGTGACGCCGCGCCGCTGGATGGTCCTGAGCAATCCGCGCCTGGCGGACCTGCTCACGTCTCGCCTGGGAACGGGCTGGGTCTACGATCTGGAAAAGCTGCGGCGGTTAGAGCCGCTGGCCGATGACGCTGACTTCCGCCAGGAGTGGCGGAGCGTGAAGCGTCACAACAAGCTGCAGTTGTCCGGGTGGATACGCGATCGCCTTGGGGTGACGACCGAGCCGGAGTCGATGTTTGACGTACTGGTGAAGCGGCTGCATGAGTATAAGCGGCAGCACCTGCAGGTCCTGCACATTCTTACGCTGTTGAAGCGCATACGCCGCGATCCCAATGCGCAGGTGGCGCCACGCACGTTCATCTTCGGCGGCAAAGCCGCGCCGGGTTACACCACAGCCAAGCTGATCATCAAACTGATCCATTCCGTGGGCGAAGTAGTGAACAACGACGCCCTGGTGGCCGGTCGTCTCCGTGTTGTGTTTCTCCCGGATTTCAATGTGAAGCTCGGCCAGCGTGTCTATCCGGCGGCCGACCTGTCGGAACAGATTTCGCTCGCCGGGAAAGAGGCGTCCGGCACCGGCAACATGAAGTTCGCTATGAACGGAGCGCTCACGATCGGCACGCTGGACGGCGCCAACGTTGAAATCCGCAAAGAGGTCGGCGTCGACAACTTCTTTCTTTTCGGCATGACCACGCCGGAGGTCGAACAGCGGCGGCGCGATGGTTACAATCCGCGCGCCATTTACGAATCCAACAGCGATCTGCGCGAGGTGTTGGACGCGCTGAGCGATGGCGAATTCTCGCATGGGGATAAGAAGCTGTTCGAGCCGCTGGTCACATCATTGCTGACCCGTGATGAGTACATGCTGCTGGCGGACTACCAGACCTACATTGACTGCCAGGACCGAGTGAGCATGGCTTTCAGCGATGCGGAGCACTGGACGCGCATGTCGATCCTGAATGTCGCGCGGATCGGCAAGTTCTCGTCGGACCGTGCGATTCGGGATTATTGCGCGGATATCTGGAAGACGTGGCCGGTGAAGATTCATGTTTAGGGACAGCTAAGAAGCGGTCAGCTGAAGTCCGGTCAGCTAAGAAGCGGTTAGCTAAGAACCGGTTAGCTGAGGTCCGGTCAGCTGGGCTTGTCTTCTTCATCGAGCAGGGCGCCGAGGCGGTCAAGACGCCGCTCCCATGTCGAGCGGTGGTCGCGGATCCATTGTTCCAGGCGGTTGAAACCGGCAGCATCGATGCTGCAGGTGCGCACACGCCCCAGCTTTTCCGTGCGCACCAGGCCGCACTCTTCGAGGATTGCGAGGTGCTGGCCCACGGCAGTGAGCGTGATCTGCTGCGACTCCGCCAGGCGGGTGACGGTGGTGGGGGCCTGGCTCAGGCGGTCGAGGATCGCGCGCCGCGTTGGGTCGCCCAGGGCGTGAAACAGGCGGTCGAGGACAGGGTCCTTGCGGGTCAAGAAGCTCCTTGTGGACGGACGCCGGTCTGATCGGAGTGGCGGTGAAGCCAGCGTGTAGCCGTCGAAGGACTGGCGGCCGTCGCACGATTGTATTTCCTCATGCTGGTGTGGTCTCCCATAGGCTTGTCTCAACAGGGCGGAAAAGCAGGTTCCTCGGCTCACCACCCCCAAACTGAAATGCGTTTGGGGCCCCTTTCGCTCGGAATGACAAGCCTCTTTGGCAAACAGGCTTCCGGGACACCACGTTAGCGCTCCAGCTCTTTCGCGAAGCGGTCGAGGAGGCCGCGCCATCCGGCTTCGCGCCGCTCAGGACCGTCGGAACCTTCGTAAAACGCGCCCTGATGGGTGCAGCGCAGTTCGGTTCCACCGTTGGCGGGAAGAAATTCGAAGGTGACGAGCGAGGCGGACATGCGATGGTCGCCGATGACCATAGTCGACGACATGACGATGCGCTGGTTGGGAACGATGTCCTCGAAGGTGGTCAGGTTGGTGAGCGCGACGCCCGGGAAGGGCGTGTTGGGGCCGAGATGATAGACGGTGCGCTCGCGGCCGCCGACGCGGAAGTCCATTTCGAAGACGCTGGTTTCGGGGGTGTCGCGGTCCCCATACCAGCGGCGTTTCTTCTCCGGATCGGCGAAGGCGGCGTAGAGCCGTTCCGGGGGATGGGAGTAGTTGTGCTCGATGACGAAGGTGGAGTGGGCGGTCGTGATGTCCATGGGGATCCTGCCTTTCCTGAATACTGAAGTGCGTGCTTCAGTGTTAGGATGCCCCGATCTCGGGGTAATTGTCAAGCGGATACTTCAGTATTTTTGAAATCTTGTGCTTGCTGCGGAGTTGCAAGCTTTAAGCGCGGCTGAAGCCGATTCTCTCCGGGCTGGTGTTCCATGGCCTGAAGGCCATGGCTTCCACCGTCGCCTCGCTTTGCAAGGCCTGAATGCAGACGATTTGCTCGCCTTCCGAATCCGATTGTCCGGTTCCCGGCCGATTGCCGGCTATTGAAAGAGCTTGAGGTCGATGGAGTCGCCCATCTTTGCGTAACCCGCGTCGTTGGGGTGCAGGTGGTCGCCTGAATCATAGGCGGGGGCGAAGGCGGTGGGATTTGCCGGGTCCTG
>DASZYN010000388.1:0-7150 GCA_035545435.1 Acidobacteriaceae bacterium
TCTGAATAAAGAATACGGTCTGAAGAGCTGGCTGCTGACCGGCGACCACAAGCGGATCGCGATGCTGTATCTGATCTCGATCACGTTCTTCTTCTTCATCGGCGGCGCCATGGCCGGACTGATCCGCATGGAGCTGCTGACTCCGCCGAGCGATTTGCTGGCCGCCGATACCTATAACAAGATCTTCACGGCGCACGGCCTCATCATGGTGTTCTTCTTCCTGGTGCCGTCGGTGCCGGCCACCATCGGAAATTTCCTGATCCCGATCATGGTGGGAGCGAAGGATCTCGCGTTTCCGAAGATCAACCTGCTGAGCTGGTATCTGTATATCGTTGCCGGCTCGATGATGATTGCGGTGCTGGCCTTCGGCGGCGTGGATACCGGCTGGACTTTCACCACCCCGCTCAGCACGCACTACCTCAACACCCACGTCATCACGGCGGGACTGGCTGTCTTCGTCGCCGGGTTCAGCTCGATCTTTACCGGCCTCAATTTCATTGTGACGATCCACCGCATGCGCGCGCCGGGCATGACCTGGTTCCGGCTGCCGTTGTTTGTGTGGTCGCACTATGCGGCGTCGATCCTGATGGTGCTGGGCACCCCGGTGCTGGCCATCACGCTGGTGCTGGTGGTTCTGGAGCGGGCGATCGGAATCGGCGTCTTCGATCCCACCAAGGGTGGCGATCCCCTGCTGTTCCAGCATTTGTTCTGGTTCTATTCGCACCCCGCCGTGTACATCATGATTCTGCCCGGCATGGGTGTGATCTCCGAAGTGATGAGCACGTTCTCGCGGAAGCGGGTCTTCGGCTATACGGCGGTGGCGTTCTCGTCGGTGGCGATTGCGGTGTTCGGGTTCTTCGTCTGGGCGCACCACATGTTCGTGATGGGCATCTCGAACTACTCGGCGCTGGTGTTCTCGCTGCTCACCATGCTGGTGGCGGTGCCCTCGGCAATCAAGATCTTCAACTGGTCGGCAACCTTATATAAGGGATCGATCACGTTCGAGACCCCGATGCTCTACGCGTTCGGGTTCATCGGGCTGTTCACCATCGGCGGCCTGACCGGCGTTTTCCTGGGCACGCTGGGGATGGACATTCACCTGACCGAGACTTACTTCATCGTCGCTCACTTTCACTTCGTGATGGTGGGCGGCATGCTGATGGCGTACCTGTCGGGCGTGCACTTCTGGTGGCCGAAGATGACGGGGCGCATGTATCCGGAAGCGATGTCGAAGCTGGCCGCCGTGATCACCTTCACCGGATTCGTGCTGACCTTCTTTCCGCAGTTTGTGCTGGGATATCTGGGCATGCCGCGGCGCTATGCAGCCTACCCGCCGGAGTTCCAGGTGCTGAATGTGTTTTCGACCGCGGGCGCGAGCGTGCTGGGCGTCGGCTATCTGCTGCCGCTGCTGTATCTGACCTGGTCGCTGAAGTACGGTAAGATTGCCGGACCGAATCCGTGGCAGGCGACAGGGCTGGAGTGGCAGATTCAGTCGCCGCCGCTGACCGAGAATTTCGCCGAGACGCCGATTGTGACGCATGAGGCGTACGACTACGAGTGGCTGGAGAGCCAGAAACCGAGCGAGGTGACCACCGTTGGATAGCCAAACTCTGGCAGCGCAGACGGCAGATACGGGCCACGTGGAGCACGAGCACCCGCCCTTCCTGCGCCACCACTTCGAGAATGTGCCGCAGCAGCGCGAGGCGGCCACGTTCGGGATGTGGCTCTTCCTGCTGACGGAAATCATGTTCTTCGGCGGCCTGTTCTGCGCCTATCTGATCTTCCGCAACTGGTATTACCCGGCGTTCGTAGCGGGCAGCCATACCCTGCACATCTGGGCGGGGACGCTGAACACGACTATTCTGATCATCTCCAGCTTCACGATGGCGATGGCCGTGCACGCCTCGGAGACGCGCGTGCGCAAGGCGCTGATCGGCTGGATGATTGCCACGATCATTCTGGGCTGCGGCTTTCTGTGCGTGAAGGCCTACGAGTGGCACGACGAGTGGGTGGAGCATCACGTGCCCGGACTGAACTTCAGCCCGGAGAGTTTTCTGCACGGAAGCAAGGACTACCCGGACGACAAGCTGCCCCTCGACATGGCCGAGAAGACGCAGGTTTACTACTCGCTCTACTTCGCCATGACGGGCATGCACGCGCTGCACATGATCATCGGCGTATCGCTGCTCTCGATTCTGCTGTTTGGGGCTTACAAGGGCAAATACGTCAACGGACACGTAGCGCCGATCGAAAACTTTGGCTTGTACTGGCACTTTGTCGACATTGTGTGGATCTTTTTGTTCCCGCTCCTGTATCTGATCAGTCGACATCAGTGACGGGGCACAGAGCTTGGGGTTCAGGGATTAGAGTTCAGGAAATTGGGAGCCAGGATGGAGCAGCACGAGGGTAAGCATCACGAGCATCACGTCCACTTGCCGGGGCCGTCGGAGCCCACGCATCACGAAGAGCACATCGTCAGCCCGAAGATCTATTTGCTGATCGGAACGGCGCTCCTGATCCTGACGGCGACGACGACGGCGGTTTCCTACGTAGAACTGGGCGACTTCAATGCCGTGGTGGCGTTGCTGATTGCGTGCATCAAGATGACTCTGGTGGTGCTCTTCTTCATGCATGTGAAGTACAGCTCGGGACTGACCAAGCTGACGGTGGCCGCCGGATTCTTCACCTTCATCGTGCTGATCACCATGACCATGACCGACTACATCAGCCGGGCATGGGGACGCTGGTAGGGACTCGCCGTCCAGGCAGACGCGCTTCGCGCAAAGCGACTCAACGAGGGGAGCAGCTTAGGCTGGTCCCCTTTCGTTTTTGACGAGGCCTGGCGCGCTTCATCATCGGGATTCGTTTTCGTCACAAAAGGCCGGTCAGGGCCGATGTCCTGGGAGGATAATGTTTCCACGCAACCCCAGGATTTGGAGTCGGCTCGCGGGCTTGCGTCCCCAGGGCTACTGATCTGATCTGACAATCTGATTGCCGTTTCGAACGGGCGAGGTTCCCTATGCTCAGGAATGTGCTGCTTGCGATTCGGGTTCTGCGCAGGAATCCGGTTTTCACGGCGATTGCGGTGCTGACGATTGCGCTGGGTGTGGGCGCGAGCACCGCGATCTTCAGCGTGACGAATGCAGTTCTGCTGCAGCCTTTGCCGTACCGTAATCCGAGCCAGCTCGTGATCGGCGGGATGGACCTGCGCAAACGCAATGTGCACGGGCTGCCCTTCTCGAACGCCGATTTCATCGACCTGAAGAACGGCACCCGGGGGCAGTTCTCCGATATGGCCGGCGTCTTCACCTTTCAGCAGGTGGTGCAAAAGGCCGATGGGTCGCCGGAGCAGATCAACGGAGCCGTGGCAACGACGAATTTCTTCAGCCTGATGGGCGCGAGGATTCTTTACGGGCGCGACTTCAATGAGAGCGACGGGATTCCGCAGCCTCCACAGCCGGACGACGGGCAGGCGCAGGCAGGGGCGGCGCCTGCGGCGGCGCCGCCACAGCTGCCGCAGATGGCCATTCTGAGCTATGACTACTTCCTGCACCGTTACGGCGGCGACCCGCATGTAATCGGGCAAAGCGTGGGAAATGGAAATGGTCCGAGGTCAGTCGTTGTGGGCGTGCTGGCGCCGGGATTCCAGCTGTATTTTCCGCCGGAGGACAATGTCGAAGCGAAGCCGGATCTTTGGATTGCGAATCGGCTCGACTACGACGCCAAGAACCGCAACGACTTTGGTATTGTGCCCGTCGCGCGACTGAAAGAGGGCGCCACGCTGGAGCAAGCGCAGAGCGCAGCGGACGTGGTGGCCACCGAAGCGCGAAAGAGCTTCCCCATCGACGCAACGGCGGGCTACTACATCACGCTCGAGCCGATGCGGAAGCACCTGGTTGCGGAGGTGAAGCCGGCGATCCTGGCGCTGATGGGGTCGGTCATCTTCCTGCTGTTGATTGCGTGCGCCAACGTAGCGAATCTGCTGCTGGTGCGGGCGTCACTGCGCGAGCACGAGTTTGCGATCCGGGCGGCGATGGGCGCGAATCGCGGGCGGCTGGTCGCGCCGCTGTTCACCGAAGCGTGTGTGCTGGCGTTGTTGGGTACGGCTCTGGGCCTTGGCCTGGCCTGGGCAGGCATTCAGGAATTGCGCGCCCTGGCGCCGGAGAATTTGCCGCGTCTGGAAGGCGTGGGGATCTCGGGAACCGTGCTGCTTTTCACGGCTCTGGCCGGACTGGTGGCCGCCGTGGTGTTCGGTCTGGCTCCGGCATGGCGCGCCTCGCAGCCGGCGCTGATGAATGTGCTGCGCGGAACCAGCCGTACCTCCGGACTGGCCAGCGGAGCCTTTCTGCGCAACGGCGTGGTGATGGCCGAGGTGGCGCTGTCGTTCGTGCTCCTGATCGGGTCGGGTCTGATGTTCCGCAGTTTTCTCGATCTGCAGCGGATCGATCCTGGCTTCGACGCGAAGCATTTGCTGACCTTTCAACTGCTGCAGGGGCAGTTCCGAGGCAAGACGCCGGAGGAGCGCGCAGCGAAAATGCGTGAGATCAGGGATCGCCTGCGGGCGATTCCCGGCGTTGAAGATGTAACAGCGTCGTTTCCATTTCCCCTGACCGGCCAATTCGGCCCCATCCGCTGGGGAACGGAAGATGCAGCGAGCGACGCGAGCAAATTCCAGGCGACCGATTTCCAGATCGTGCTGCCGGGGTACTTCGAAGCGATGCGGACGCCGCTGCTGGCGGGCCGGACGTTTACCGAGGACGATAATCAGCCGGGACGGAATTACGTCATCGTCGATCAGGCTCTCGCGCGGAAGGCGTTCCCTGGGCAGTCGGCCGTGGGGAAGAGAATCCTGACGCGGATTCGCACGCCACAGGCGGAGTGGGTGCAGATCATCGGCGTCGTGGGGCATCAGCGCGAAGAATCGCTGGCGGAGCCAGGGCGCGAGCAGATTTACTTCCCCGACGCATTTCTCAAGAGCGGCGTCGTACGCTCCTGGGCGCTTCGCACCGGAAGCGATCCGGCTCGCTATGAGGATCAGGTGCGCGCGGCCGTGGCGAGCGTGAGCCGCGACCTGCTCGTTCTCCACATGGAGCCGGCGGAGACCGTGGTGCGCGAGGCGCAGTCGGGCACGCGGTTCTCGCTGCTGCTGATCGGGTTGTTTGCAGTCATTGCAGGAGTGCTGGCCGGAGTGGGCCTGTACGGAGTGCTGGCGACGGCGGTACGGCAGAGGACCTCGGAGATCGGCGTGCGCATGGCCATGGGTGCAGAACGTGGCGACATCGTGAAGCTGGTCGTGATGCAGGGCATGCGTCTGAGTGTCGTCGGGATCGTTCTGGGATTCATCGCAGCCGTAGCGCTGGGTCGAGTGATGACGTCGATGCTGGTCGGGGTGAAGGCGACCGATCCGCTCACCTATGTGAGCATGATCGTGATCTTCCTCGCGATCGCGATGATTGCATCGTGGCTGCCGGCGTGGAGAGCGGCGGGACTGGATCCGAAGACCGCCCTGCACGAGAACTGAAGGGCAGCGAATAGCGTGTAGCGTTCAGCGGGTCGCACAGGATTTGCGCGTCAGGGTGCGCGGTGTTGCCTTCTGCTGTGAGCCGCGGACCTGTTGAATTCTGAAAACGGCGACAGAGATGGCGGGGCGCAACATGATCGACTTTCTCGTTACGGAGAAGCACCTGTCGCGCGATGACGCCTCCATGCTCACCAGCGTGGCGGCGGATGTTGACATCACGCAGCTGGTCGACGGCAATGTCGGTGTGCATGTGATCTGTCCGAAGGGGATTTTCAGGAAGTGAGTTTATGCTCGTGACCGCTCGCACGGTAGGATAGAGTCGTCCCTGACAGGAGCTTTCGAATGGCCCCGGAAATCTCGTCGCGCAAAGCGGAATTGGTCGAGATCTGCCGCGAACATCACGTGCGACTGCTGGAGATCTTCGGATCGGCTGCCGGATCGGCTTTCCATCCCGAACGAAGCGATTTCGATTTTCTGGTCGAGTTCGATGCGATCCCGGAGGGCGCGTATGCCGCTAATTTCTTCGATCTGAAGGAGGCGCTGGAGCGCCTGCTGGGCCGCCCCGTGGATCTCATTGTGCCGTCTGCGATTAGAAATCCGTGGTTTCGCAAGGGAATCGAGCGAGACAGGGCACTGCTTTATGCGGCTTGAATCCCGCAAATATCTTTACGATATTGAGGAAGCCGCGACGCTCGCGTCGCAGTTCACTCGGGGCAAGAGCTTTCAGGATTATCGGAACGATGCAATGCTCCGTCTCGCAGTGGAGCGCGCATTCTCGATCATCGGGGAAGCCCTTGTCCAACTGGCTCGAATTGATCCGCCGAGTGCCGGCAGGATCACAGATCATCAGCGCATCATTGCGTTCCGCAACATTCTGGTTCATGCGTACGCGCACGTTGACAATCGGCTCGTATGGGAGATCGTCGAATACAAACTGCCTGGACTGATGAACGAAGTCAGCGAATTGATGAATGATCCTGACGAGCCTTCGTAGCGAGGTGCTCACCGTTGCAGTCCTCAAACGCAACGGCGAGCATTTCGCTTGAAATGCCTACCAGCCAAAACCACGATCGTCGCGACGATCGAAGTCCTGGAACTGCTGGAGGACGAGCCTGGAGCCGCCCAGATCCGTATCGGTGAATCCGAAGACGAAGAACTGGTTCGGGTTGGGGATCTGATTGCCATTGGCGTCGGCAACCGTTTCGAGGAAGTCGTTGTCGTTGGCGACCCAGAGGGTGTGGAGGCGGGTGCCACTGCTCCAGATGTCTGAGCCAAAGGTGATGCCTTCGATCTTGGCGGGAATGTTGCCAGGATCGATGCCGATCGCCGTCAGCGATTTCACGATATCGAGGAAAAGGGCTTTGGGAACTGTGTTCGCGGCCGCCGTGGTTCCATCCATGTCGCGGATGTCGGTGGCGCCGTTGAGGTCGATCTTGAACAGCTGTTTGACCTTGGCCTTACTGCCATCGGCACGGCCCTTGCCGTCGCGCTCGTCGACCAGGAATTCGTGATTGTTGAGCGCCAGAATTTCGCTGACGCCGCTGCCCGATGTAAGCAGGTATCCGTACTCGTGTGTCATACGGCCCGATGCGATGTCGATGACGGCGATGCGGAGCAGGTTTTTGGCGG
>DASZYN010000389.1:0-3288 GCA_035545435.1 Acidobacteriaceae bacterium
GGAGACGCCCCCAATGAAAAAGGGATCGTCTACCGATCCCTTTCCAATAGTTTACCCGGGGCATCCGGCGATGCAAGCGGTTTCTCCGGCCTTCGTTACCTTAGTACCGGGGTTTTCCACCATCTTTCTGCGCCAAACCGCGGACAGGGGCAACCTTCCAGACCATAATTTATGTCTAAATTTCCACGGATTGTTTTGTTTTTTGCTGCTGGGTTCGTTGTTCTCTGCGTTCTCCACTTTTACCATAGGTTTCCGGCTTCGCCGTCTCGGTCTTCCCTGATTTGTCTCGGGAGTCATCGTGCCGCCATCGATGCCCGCCCAATCCGCACCGCAGCGCGTCTACATCGTGGACGATGAGTGGATTATCGCTGAGACGCTCGCCGCCATTCTCAATCACAACGGCTTTAGCGCACACGCCTTTCACAGTCCGAACCGCGCCCTTGTGCGTGCGCTGGATCAGCCTCCTGACATCCTGCTAACCGACGTGATGATGCCCGACCTGAGCGGCATCGACCTCGCCATCAACATTCGCCGCGCTAACAAGAACTGCCGCATCCTGCTCTTCTCTGGCCAGGCGGGCGCTCTCGATCTGCTGTGCGATGCCCGTCGTCGCGGCTACGAGTTCGAGCTGCTCCAGAAGCCGCTTCACCCTATGCAGCTTCTTCTCCGCCTGCGCAACTCCCGGCGCCGCAGCAAGCCTCCCTCCGACGCGGAGTCCCTCCCCGGAGATGCTCAGTCCAACCCGGGCACGTCGCCCGCCGCCTGATTCCGGCTCGCCTTCTCAGCGAACCGGCAGAACCTCGATCCAAAAGACGACCTGCGTTAGTGCGCCCAGCGCCATGCGCGCAGCGCCAGCTTCATCAGTTTCGCGACCCCCAGGACGGTCACCTCTCCCAGCAACGCTCCTATGAACCCGGCGAGAAAGCCCCCCAACGCGCCATCCACGGCCACACCGATCGGACACCCAATGCATGCCCCCAGCACCGCGGCCCCGACGATGGGCCCATCGGGCACACCGCTCGCCCAGTCTTTCTTCCCTTCGCGCTGAAGCTGCTCGCCGCCGCTGCCGGTACCGGCCGCGACTGGCATACTCTCCACCACCGGCTCGATCAAAGCCCTCTGAACCAGTTCTCGATGGATCCCTCTCTGCGCCTTAATCCAGGCGACAAAGTGAAGTTCGCGCCGCACTGCATTGCTTTCCATGCATGTCTCCTGAAGCGCCAACTTTATGCGCCGATTTCAGCCATCAGGGGAGTTTCGCGCGGCCACAAGCTTCGTAGATCCGCGCCTTGTGAAACGCGATTCTACCCAGCCTGTGACGGCGCCACCATGCCAATTCCGTAATGCCGGACGCATGACTCGTAACACGCCCGTCTCCTTCCACCTCCCTGCCCCCGGCTTGCGGGGCATCTGACAGAGGGAATCCGTAACCATTCGGTGATTCCTGCACGCTGTACCTGCATGCTGTGGCGTGCACGTGTACCCTGTACCCTGCATGAAACTGAACCCCCTTCTGCTCCGCAGTACGCTGGTTGGCGCCCTCGGTGGACTGCTCTTCGGCTTCGACACCGCCGTCATCGCCGGCACCACCCACCAGCTCACCGAAGTCTTCCATCTCTCCGCCGGAGCTCTCGGCCTCACCGTCTCTATCGCTCTCTGGGGGACTGTTGCCGGAGCCATCGGAGCCGGCCCTCTTGGCCAGAAGATTGGAGGCCGCGAAGCTCTCCGCATTATGGCGCTCCTCTACCTCATTTCATCGCTCGGCTGCGCGCTCGCCTGGAACTGGCCTTCCCTGATCGCCTTCCGCTTCATCGGTGGACTGGGCATCGGTGGCTCCTCGGTCCTCGGCCCCGTTTATCTCGCCGAACTCGCCCCGGCGCGCCTGCGCGGGCGCCTCGTCGGTCTCTTCCAGATCAACATCGTCGCCGGCATCCTGCTCGCCTACGCCTCGAATTACGCGGTCGCACGTCTGATCGACGGTGGCGACGCGTGGCGCTGGCAATTCGGCGTCGCTACCATTCCAGCCGCCCTCTTCGCCCTCTTTCTCTTCGGAATCCCACGCAGTTCACGATGGCTCGTGACGCAAAACCGCATCGACGAAGCCCGGAAGGTGCTGCAGATGATGGGCACGCCCGATACCGAGGCAGAACTCAAAGAAATCATCGACTCGATCCACGTCGAGCGCATCTCCCAGGCCGAGCCGCTCTTCCAACGGAAGTATCGCCTGCCGATCTTCCTCGCCATCACCATCGGCATGTTCAATCAGCTCGCCGGCATCAATGCCATCCTTTATTACGCCAACGATATCTTCGGTTACGCCGGCTTCTCTTCAATCTCGGGCGACAAACAGGCCGTTCTTCTCGGCGCCATGAATTTCTGCGCGACCATCCTGGCCATGACCGTCATCGACAAAATCGGCCGCAAATCGCTGCTGCTCATCGGATCGGTCGGCACTGCGGCCTGCCTTGCCGGAGTCGCCGGCATCTTCGCCTCCGGCTCCCACCAGGGCGACCTTGTCTGGCTGCTGGTCGGCTTCATCTTCTTCTTCTCGATCTCACAGGGTGCGGTCATCTGGGTTTACATCTCGGAAGTCTTCCCCACGCGCGTCCGTTCCAAAGGGCAGAGCCTTGGTTCCAGCTCGCACTGGATCATGAACGCCTTCATCTCGGGACTGTTCCCCTGGGTTGCAGCCCATTCCAAAGCCGCGCCATTTGGATTCTTTGCCGCGATGATGGTCCTCCAGTTCTTTGTGGTGCTGTTTATGTATCCGGAGACGAAAGGCGTCAGCCTCGAACAGCTCCAGCACAAACTGGGGATCGACTAGCTTCGAAGCATAACCCTGATGGTGCCCCGTATCCCTGGTGGGTGAGTTGTCAGACGGATCGCCCTTTCTGTTGGGAGGGAATCAAACTCTCCCAACCATCCAGGCGGCAAGCGCGGCAGCCGTGAGCGTCGACAGCGCATTCACGGCATCGTTATTCAACCACCCCTGGCGCTCCGGCCCGGCGCCCAGGAGGGAGTCGACCACCGTCCCGGCGATCCCCGCGCCCAACGCAACCGCTGCATCGACCCGCGACAACTGCGGCAGAGCCAGCAACGCGACCCCCACCACGACTGCAGCCCCGATCGCACCGGCCAGCGTGCCCGCCAGGGATATCGCTCCATCGGTACCCGCTGGAACACGCCGCAGACTTGTGATCATCCGCGGCGTTCCACCCAGCACCTGGCCCAGCTCCGACGAAAGCGTATCTGCACAGGCTTCAGCCATCGCTGCCGTCATGACCGTCA
>DASZYN010000390.1:0-4441 GCA_035545435.1 Acidobacteriaceae bacterium
CCAAACGTCGCCACACCGGAACCCGCCTTCACCAGCAAACCATCGGCATGTCCGTGATAGCAGCCTTCAAATTTGACGATGATCTTCCGGCCCGTCGCCGCCCGCGCCAGTCGGATCGCCGACATCGTCGCCTCAGTCCCCGAGCTGACGAAGCGCAGCTTCTCAATCGCGGGATAGCACGCGATTACCTTCTCCGCCAGATCAGCCTCGGCCCCCGTGGACGCCCCAAAACTGGCACTGTTCGCAGCCGCCTTCTGAATCGCCTCCACCACCGGCGGAAAAGCATGGCCGAGGATCATTGGCCCCCAGGAACCGAAATAGTCAATATAACGATTGCCATCGGCATCCCACAGAGATGCGCCCTCGCCCCGCGCGACAAACGGCGGCTCGCCGCCCACAGCGCGAAACGCGCGTACGGGCGAATTCACTCCGCCGGGAAACAATTTTTCGGCGCGCTGCCGCAGCGCATTGGACCGGGTGAAAGGGACGGGCATACTTCCAGTATAGGTTCTGACGGATGGCAGGCTTTCCGCAGTTATCCGATACTAAGATCACCAATGAAGAACTGGCCCGCCTCTCTGCTGACCTGCGCTGCTTTGATCATGACGACCGCCGCCGTGAACCCTGAAGCCGATCCGGGCGTCCAGTTTCGCACGCTCGCCGATCAATATTTCTCCGATGTGATGTTTCGCTTTGGGCCCACGACTGCCACCCTGGCCGGTTTTCATCAGTACGATACGAAGCTCGAGGACTATAGCCGCGCAGGGGTGGACGCGGAGATCGCCGCGCTGCGGGAATTCGAGTGGAAGTTCGATGACTTCCCCGAAACCGCTCTCGACGAGAACACGAAGGCCGACCTCGCGATCATGCGCAGTCAGGTGCGCAGCAACCTCCTCGAATTGGAGACCGTCCGCTCCTGGCAAAAGAACCCCGATACCTACTCCAGCGGTATCTCCAACAGCGCCTTCGCCCTCATGGAGCGCGACTTCGCTCCGGCAGACCAGCGGCTCAAATCCCTGATCGCCAGAGAAAAGCAGATGCCCGCCGTCTTCGCCGAGGCGCGCAGAAATCTCGAGGACCCTCCCCGCATTTACACCGAGATTGCGCTCGAACAATTGCCGGGCATCATCGACTTCTTCCGCCACGACGTGCCCGAAGCCTTCAAAGCGGCCAAAGATCCAGCCACAATCGCCGAATTCCAGAACACCAACGCCCAGGTGATTGCCGCGCTCCAAAGCTACGAGCAATGGCTCAAAACCGATCTGTTGCCAAAGTCGAATGGCGATTTTCGCATCGGCGCGGATACCTTCCGCAAGAAGCTCCTGTATGACGACATGGTGGATACACCGCTCGATCGCCTGCTCCAGATCGGCTACGACGATCTGCATCGCAACCAGGCGGAGTTTCAGCGCGTGGCGAAGGAAATCGACCCGACAAAAACGCCGAAGCAAGTCCTCGCCGAACTGGCGGACCTCCACCCAGCGCCGGACCAGCTGATGCAGAGCTTCCACAATACGTTCAACAGCCTGATTGCCTTCATTAACGCGAAGAGGATCATCACCATCCCATCGACGGTGCAGCCCACCCTGGAAGAAACTCCGCCCTTCATGCGCGCGACCACCCAGGCGTCGATGGACACGCCGGGCCCTTACGAAAAACATTCCACCACGGCATACTTCAACGTCACGCTGCCGGAAAAAGGCTGGCCGGCGTCGCGCATCAGCGAATACATGGCGGCGTTCAATCGCGGCACCATCGTCAGCACGTCGGTGCATGAAGCCTATCCCGGCCACTACGTGCAGTTCCTGTGGGTCAATCACGGAAACCTGAGCGCAGTGCGCAAGCTCACCGGTTCCGCCACGAACGTTGAAGGATGGGCTCACTACTGCGAACAGATGATGCTGGACGAGGGCTACAACCAGCCGGGTGTCGGCGCAAAGAACGAGCGCGAGTCGCAGATGATCCGACTCGGCCAGCTTCAGGATGCCCTGCTGCGGAATGCGCGATTCATTGTGGGCATTCGCATGCATACCCAGGACATGGGCCTCAAAGAGGCAGAGGACTTCTTCGTGAACGAAGGCTACCAGTCCCGGCCCATCGCCGAGGTGGAAACCAAACGCGGCACCTCAGACCCGACGTATCTCTACTACACGCTGGGCAAGCTCGAAATCATGAAGTTGCGGTCTGACCTCCAGCGCAAACAGGGTGCCAACTTTTCACTCGAGAAGTTTCACGACGCCTTTATGCGCCAGGGAGCCGCGCCCATCAAAATCGTCCGCAAGGCCCTGCTTGGCGACGACTCGCCAACATTGTGAGCAGCCGTCGCATCCTACTGCTTTCTCGCGATAGAATGCCCGGTTTGTGTTACAGGCCTGTCCGGCGAGGACATCTAACATTAAGGAAATGCCGAAACCGATGAAAGTACGCAAGGCAATCTTTCCGGCGGCGGGCTTCGGCACGCGCTTTTTGCCGGCCACCAAGTCGATCCCCAAGGAAATGCTGGCGCTGGTCGACAAGCCCATCATCCAATACGGCGTCGAAGAAGCCCTCGCCGCTGGCTGCGATCAGATCGTGATCGTCACCGGCCGTGGCAAGTCGGCCATCGAAGATCACTTCGACGTTAGCTACGAGCTGGAGTGCACCCTGGAGAAGCGCGGCAAGAAGGACCTGCTCGCCGTTAGCCGCCAGGTTTCGCACATGGTTCGCGTCTCCTACGTGCGGCAGAAAGAAGCCCTCGGTCTGGGTCACGCCGTTCTGATGGCCCGCGACCTCGTCGGCGACGAACCCTTTGCTGTCATCCTGCCCGATGACGTCATTGACGCCCCCGTGCCCTGCCTCAAGCAGATGATGGACGTCTTTGAGAAAACGCAGTCCTCCATCGTGGCCACCCAGGTCGTCGAAGGTCCGGCGATCTCCGCCTACGGCGTCCTCAGCGGCAAACAGGTCAACGGCAACTCCCGCCTCTTCGACGTCTCCGGCCTCGTGGAGAAGCCCAAGCTCGCGGACGCACCCTCGAAGAACGCCATCATCGGCCGCTACATCCTCACGCCAAAAATCTTCGATCTCCTCGAACACACACCTCTGGGTGCGGGAGGCGAACTCCAGCTCACCGATGGCATCAAGGGCCTGCTTGAAACCGAAAAAGTCTACGGGTATAGCTTTGAGGGCACACGTCACGACGCCGGCGACAAGTTTGGCATGTTGAAGGCGACCGTCGACTTCGCCCTCAAACGCGAAGACCTTGGACCGGCCTTCCGCAGTTACCTCAAATCGCTGAAGCTGTAGCTGCAGGCGATTTTTGTAAAACCGGTTCGGCCCTGAAACTATATCGCCCCACGATCCGTCCACAGGCAAAGGGCCGGGAGGTGCTGTTCAAAGCTCTGCGTTTCGCTCTGCTGCTGACCCCGGCCTGTTTCTCGTCCCGCCGCACTACAGTCATCCGCCAAAACCTCATTTGTCTTCTCCCGCCCTGACGGCGTATCGTCACTCCTAGGTTCGGGTGGCATCCTCTGCAAGCGGGAGGAGCCGCACTGGAGACGACATGAGCGTAACGCAGTTCCGCACCCAGGACGGATCGGCACCTCCGCCGGTTCCTGTGACTTTCCAGGCACTCCAGGCAAAAAAGCAAACGGGCACGCCCATCTCCGCCCTCACCGCCTACGACTACGCCACTGCGCGCCTGGTCGATGAGGCCGGCATCGACCTGATCCTCGTCGGCGACTCACTTGCCCAGGTCGTCCTCGGCTACGACAACACCCTACCGGTCACAGTCGACGAAATGCTGCACCACACGCGCGCCGTTCGTCGTGCGGTAAAGCGCGCCATTGTCGCTGCGGACATGCCCTGGGGCTCCTACCACCTCACCATCGATGACGGCGTGAAGAATGCCGTCCGCTTCGTGAAGGAAGCCGGAGCGCAGGCGGTGAAGATCGAAGGTGGATCCAGCCGCGTCGAACTGGTCGAGCGCCTCACCTCCGCCGAAATTCCCGTCATCGGCCACCTCGGCCTCACTCCCCAATCCGTTCATCGCATGGGCGGATACAAAGTGCAGGGCAAATCCATCGCCGCCATCAACGAACTGCTCCATGACGCGCATGCGCTGGAGTCCGCCGGAGCGGTCCTGCTCGTCCTGGAAGGCGTGCCACGCGAAGTGGCCGCGCGCATTACGGTCGAGGTCGGCATTCCCACGATCGGCATCGGCGCCGGTCCCGACTGCGACGGCCAAATCCTCGTCTTCCATGACCTCGTGAATCTCAGTTTTTCCCCTCCGGCAAAGTTCGTGCGTCAGTATGGCGACGCCGCCGCCCTGTTCCGCACCGCGATCGAAGGGTATCGCCAGGACGTCGAGGGCCGTGCCTTCCCTGCAGACAACGAAAGCTACCATCTGCCCAAAGACGTTGCGGCGGCGTTCGACGGCAGCCCGCTAAGCCGAAAGGCCTGA
>DASZYN010000391.1:0-2156 GCA_035545435.1 Acidobacteriaceae bacterium
ACCGGCAGCGCAAAGTCGATCTCCAGCAGCGACTCCGGCGTCGAAAACTCGTAAATATTCCCGTTCTGATAGAGCCGGTTGAACCCCCGCTTGCGCAGATCGCCCAGCCGCTCCCGCAGCGCGTCCGACAAACCACCCGACGCCTTCTCGGCGGTCTTTACCGCTGTTTTTCGTGTCCGACGCGGCGCCTTCGCCTCTGCGGCCGTGTCCGACACAGGCTGCGCCGGCGTCGTCGCCTGTGCCTGCACCGGGAACAGCGCGTACAACCGCGTTCCCTCCCCCAGCGCCAAAATGTCTGCCGCAATCTCGTCCATCGTGTCGCGTCGGACAATTCCGCCGCACACCGTGCAGTGCACCACGCCGCAGCGTGCCCAAAGGAGCCGCATGTAGTCGTAGATTTCCGTGGCCGTCGCCACCGTCGATCGCGGATTCCGTGTCGAGTTTTTCTGCCGAATCGCAATGGCAGGCGCCAGCCCGTCGATCAGCTCCACATCCGGCTTCTCAATGCGCTCCAGAAACTGCCGCGCATACGCCGAAAGCGACTCCACGTACCGCCGCTGTCCCTCGGCATAAATCGTGTCAAACGCCAGCGACGATTTCCCCGACCCCGACACCCCGGACACCACCGTCAGCTTCCCGTGCGGAATCTCGCAGTCGATGTTTTTCAGATTGTGGGTCCGCGCGCCGCGGATGATGATCGCATCGTTCAAAGTGTGGTCCCGGTAGTTCGAACTAAGCCCTGAGGAAAAAGTCCCCCAGTCTGATTATAGGGGCGGCTTCAGCCCATCACCCAGGCGCGACAATGGAGACCTATGCACTGGACCGGAGCCCTGATTCTTCTGTCGCTCGCCATCGTCTGCGCCAGCCTCATGCTGGTCTTCCTCTACCTCACGCGCGCCGGCAGAATTCTCCAGGAGCGCATCCCCGACCGTCCCCGCCGCCGCCTCTTCCTCGCCTCCGTCAGCTTCTTCATCACCTTTCTCGGCGTACGGCTGCTGGTCTCCGCCATCGTCCACCACGTCGGCCCCTTCGGCTTCGTCATGGTCCGCGGCCACCACATCCACCATCTCGTTTGGGGCATTCTGCTGTTGCTCCTCGTTGGATATGCCGAGTTGGCCGAGATCGGCACCGGCGCCTCACCCTCCTCCATCTTCTTCAGTCGACTCATCTCCATTGCGTTCGGCATCGGCGCGGCTCTCACCCTCGACGAATTCGCCCTCTGGCTCAACCTCAGCGCCGACGCTTACTGGACACGCCAGGGTCGCGAAAGCATCGACGCCGTCATCCTCTTCGGCGCCCTGCTCGCCATTGGCGCCTGGGGCGCGCCCATCTGGACCCGCCGCACCCACCACCACGCCTGAACGCATCCCCGCAACCTTGAGCCCTGAGCTCTGCGACCTGAGCTCTGAGCCCTGTTCCAGCCCCGGCCAAATGCCGATAACCACAGGTGAGGCGTTGCCTGCGATGGCTCCTGTTGCACGGCTGATGACTACCCCTCTGGTCCACCGCGCTGTCAGAATGGTGGTCATGCACTGGACGGCTGCCTGGATCCTCATCGCCTTTCTGGCCGCCTCCATCTCCGTCATCCTCATCCTGCTGCACCTGACCCGTGCCGGCGCCGTCCTGCATGAGCGCATCCCCGATCGCCCCCGCCGCCGCCTCTTCCTCGCCGCACTCGGCTTCGTCCTCACTTTCTTCGGCGTGCGCATCCTGGTGCTGTTCATCCTCTTCCACAAAGGCCCCTTCGGATGGGTCGTACTCGGCGGCCGCCACATTCACCATCTGGTCTGGGGCATCGTCCTGCTGCTCGTCACCGGCTACGCCATGGTTGCTGAAATCGGCACGGAAGCCACCCCGCGCTCCCTCTTCTGGGGCCGTCTCATCGCCATCGCCTATGGTGTCGGCGCCGCCCTCACCCTCGACGAGTACTCCATGTGGCTCGACATTAAAGAGTCCACCTGGACCATCTCCGGCCGCGAAAGCATCGACGCCGTCGTTTTCTTCGGCGCTCTGCTGGCTCTCGGCGCCTGGGGCGCACCGCTCTGGACTAAACGCCCCCGCAAACGCCGCAGACGCAACCACAACCACGACGCGCACTCGTCCCGCTCCTCAAACGGCGCCAACCGTAACCCGGCTGGCAACAGCGAATAGAAACC
>DASZYN010000392.1:0-12556 GCA_035545435.1 Acidobacteriaceae bacterium
TCATCACCGACGCCCGCCTCACCCCGCCGCCGCCCCCGGCGAAGGAAGACCCGTTCATCACGAAGCTCCGCGCCGAGAACGACCGCTTCCGGCAGCTGTGGGCACTGCAGCCTTAGTGCCACGTGGCAGTAACGGGCCATAAGCGGAGCGGAAACCCATCGAACCAGCGCCCGTTACTGCTACAACTGGCCTCGTGGCACGTCACATCTGCATCTTCAGCAAGTTCGTTAAGAAGTGGAAAGTGAACGGCAAGACCTGGGCGAAGTACCAGTGCAGCAAGTGCACCGCCCAGGAGATCGTGTCGCTGTAGGGCCACCGATAAGACGGAGCCCATGAGGAAAGCGCCCTATGCGACCGAGGCAAGAACGTCGTAGTTCCGCCGGTCCCGGTTGAGGATATAGGCGGCCAGCGTTGCGCTCGTGACGGGCGTGATGTCGGTCTCTGAATCCCGCCGGGACCACGCTTTCCCGCCGTCCCCCACTACCCGGGTCGCCGCCGTCGAGACCGCATGCCACAGTGTCGGGGACGCCTCCGCACCGAAGTGGCACAGCGACTCACTTCGCACCTGCTGGAGGAACCAGGCGAACGCCGCCGCCTCCTCGGCCGTGCCCACCGCGACCAGGCGGTCCCGCCACACCTTCTGGCCGTCCGCGATCAGCGCCGCCGCCGGGCCGGACTTGGGCATCACGATCGCCAGCGGCTTCCACTTGGCGTACAGCGTCTTCAGCCGGCCCATGACCCAGTCGCTGCCCTGGCGGGAGCAGTCCTTCGGGATCTCCAGCACCATCTTGCCGCTGGCGTGGTCCCAGGCGGCCGAGATCGTCGCGCCCAAGCCGTCTTCGTCAATGTCGACCGCGAACACGATCGGCTGGACCGGGAAACCAACCTTGTCGCGGTCGGCCGCCAGCTTCTGCCAGGCGATCTCGCTGATGACCGCCCAGGGCGCCTCCGGCTGGGGCCACTCCCCGACGCCGAGCCGCTCCCGGTCGAACTTGGCCATCGGCATGCCCTTGAGTTCGACGTCCCGGGTGAACTTCTCCGAGATGCGGTAGCCGTAGCCGGGGTTGGCCTTCGCCCAGCTCTCAGGCACGTCGCGGTCGTCGTGCTTGGTGCAGACGATGAAGCGGTTGGACGCCCGGCCCCGGGTCTCGTCGCGGGGGCAGCCGTCGTTGTGCGGGCTGATTGACCACTCGGCCCCCACCAGGTCCTTGCTGTCGCGGACGATGCGCGACCGGATCGAGGAGAACTGGAACGAGTCCTCGCGGCCGGCCGAGCCGGTGTACCAGATCTGCGGGTTTGCCCGTGCGGACATGGTTGGCAGGGACGCCGCGACCTGGTCCTCGGTCAGGATCATCGCCTCGTCGTAGACCAGGCAGTCACAGGAGAAGCCCAGGCCGGCGCCCTTAGACCGGGCCAGGAACCGCAGCCGCCCGGCCACCCGCCGCAGCACCTGCTTCTTGCCCGCCCCGAAGATGAGCGTCGGCTGGGGGAACAGCTCGACCGCCTCCTCACCGTGGGAGCCCGCGATCTTCTTCACCCGCTTGCGCAGCGCCGGGTGGTCGTCCAGTGCCTGCTTGATCCGGCGGAAATGCTCGGCGGCGGTCTTGAATTCGTGGGCGGTGTGGATGATCAGCTCCTCGCCCAGCACGAACAGGCCGCCCAGCTCCCGGATCTCCAGGATCGTGCCCTTGCCGTTCTGCCGCGAGACAATCAGCCCGACGTCGGTGGCCGCCCAGGTGGAGTCCGGCAGCGTGCCCATCGCCTGGGTCAGGAACCACGACTGCCACGGGTCCGGGTCGTAGCCCGCCGCGTCCCGGGCCCAGGCCAGCACGTCCAGCGCCTGCATGTCCCCGCAGCCGGTCCCGTCCGGGTAACCCGCGTCGTTGAGAGAGCACACCGGGCACGTCCGGACGGGGCGCTCATGCCGGGGCGGCGCGGTGAAGAACCGGGGCCGCTGGGCACCAAGGAGGACTTCAGGGGCAACAGTCATGCCCACAGGTTAAAGCGGAAAGTGCCGGAAAAGCAGGGTGCCCCCCTAGTCTTGCCCTGACTAGGGGGGCTTTGGACTTACGGGAGTCGAACCCGTAGACCCGGATTAGAAGTCCGGTGCGTTTGCCGATTACGCCAAAGTCGCTACTTGTACCCTGCGGTGCGCCGACGGCCCGTCTGATGGTGGCATTCGCTCTGCCGCTGAGCTACAGGCCCACGTGGAGGGCCCGCCGGGACTCGAACCCGGGACAATGCCGTTGCCGCCGTTGCGGAGGGTGATTCTGTGACGCTGAGAGTCTGAAGGCTTACTAGTCTGTGTCTGATGCAGAGTCTGGTCCGCAGTCTGCGAGTCTGAGCCCTACATCAGACACACTAGCACACTTTCAGCTCAGCAGGTAACCGAAGATAACGTCCCCTTCGTGCTGCTCCTCGACCTGCCGGGTGTTGGCCTCCTCCCGGGCCTCCTTCACCGCCGCCTGCAGCTTGGCGACCCGCTCGATGATCCGGGCCTTGCGGTCGAACGTCAGGGCACCGGAGAACGCGGTCGTGGTGTACCAGCCGTCCTGCACGTCCCGGGTCATGACCTGGTCACGCTGCGGGTGCTGGGCCGTGGCGGGCGACAGCACCAGGACGTACGGCTCCTTGTCGGTGCTGTACTGCACGACCGGCCTGGCCGTCCGGTGAATGCCGGCGGGGGTGCCGTCGGCCGTCCACTCCTTGTCGTTCGCCAGCACCGGGATGGCCGTGACGATCTCACCGATCTTGTCCAGCTCCCGGGCCAGGTAGAGCAGGTGCCCGACCGGGACATTGCGCAGCAGCACCTCGCCGTCGACCCTGACGTCCGCCACCGAGCCGACGTTGCCGGTGTCCAGGGTCAGCGAGGTGTCCCACTTGGCTGTCATGACCCGCTGCAGCTGGGACAGCACCTCCTCGGCCGTGACCCGGACGCGCTTGGAGTCACCCTGCCGCTTGGGCGGGGCGTGCGGGTTGTCCGGCTCGGTCAGCGGCTGCCAGGTCTTCTCAAAGCCGTCCATGAAGTCGGCCTGGCGGGCGACCGCCGCAATCTGGTCGCGTGCCTTGTCGGCCTCTTCCTTCAGGCTGCCGTTGATCGCGATCAGCGCTGATACACGCTTAGCGGCCATGTTGTGTCCTCACTTCTCCGGGGAACGGGCAGGGAACGGTGTCGCACCAGCCCTCGTGCAGGGCCAGCTCACCGAATGCCCACTTGGTGCCGCAGTTGCATACGCGCTCACGGTCATATGCCCAGCTGGCGGGGATGCGGCCGGTTCCCTCGCACGGGCAGCCGGAAGAGTGCACGCGGGGACGGCGCCGCAAGAACTGGATCGTCATGTTAACTCCTGGGGATGTGCGTTACAGTCACACCCTACCCCAGGTGTTGCATCACGTGGTAACTGTTTACTGCCACGTGGCAGTCAGAAGCCCCCGGCCTCACGGCGGTGCTGACGGCGCTGCCGCTTCTCCTCGGTCTCGTCGTCCTGCTCGGCAGGCGGGAACATGTCCTGCAGCGTCAGCAGGTTGAGCCGCAGCTCCTTGGTGTAGTTGGTCACCTCACGCGGGGCGACGTCCCCCTCATCCAGCTGCCGGGCCATGCCGATCATGTTCTGGGCGATCAGCCCGTCCATCGCCTCCGGCGGCAGCTTGGACAGGTCGCGCAGCACCGCTGACTCCCGGGGGCCTGCCGCGAGAGGGCCGTCTTCCGCCAGGTGGCCGCAGCCGCAGCCGGACCCCAGGTAAACGCCGGCGCCCTTGGCATAGATCTCGTCGCCGGCCTGGAACGGCGTCTTACAGTGACTGCACTTGCCGTCCCTCTTGGCAGTGAACCAGCTCATGACCTGAGCGTAGCTCCCGCATAAAGGTGTTCCAGGCATCCGCCGTGAACTCCGGAGTCACGTCATCCTGATGCGCCCCGTCAGTCACACAAGCTCCCAGAATGTGGTCCGGCCGCCGTCCGGAAGCTCCCAGCTGTAACCGGGCGTCCGGGCCGGGGAGCTGTGGATGCCGCAGGCAATGCCGTTGCCGTTGGCGAACGACGCACCGTTAGCGATAGACGCACCTTGTGAATTACTCTTGCTGTTCGTAGTCATACGCAACACTATAGCTCCTGTTCACTTCCCCGCGTTAGTCTGTCCCGGTACCCGCCGTGGCCTCCGGGAGCCGGCAGTCTCCTACTGAAGGACTGTCGATGACACGTACCGCAGGCAAGTACGGCCGCCGGGCCCCGAAGCGCGCTGCCGCCCTGAAGCTGGGCAAGTACCTGACCGGGGTCGTCCCGGCTGTCCCGGCGGACGAAGACTACCTGGCTGCGCTGCACGGCGGCTGGCAGATGCTCGGCAACGACCGGGCGGGCGACTGCGTCGCTGTCACCTGGGCGAACGTCAGGCGCCTGGTCACCACCTCGCTGACAGACAAGCCGTCCTACCCGGACCAGGACATGGTCTGGAAGATCTACCAGACGCAGAACCCGCAGTTCAACCCCAACGGCGGCAGCATCACCGGGCCGGGTTCTGAGTACGACAACGGGATGGACATCCAGTCCCTGCTGGAGTACCTGACCAGGACGGCCGGCCCCGACGGGGTGAAGGCGCTCGGCTTCGCGCAGGTCGACCACACGAACCCGGCCGAGGTGAAGGCCGCTATTGCCCTGTTCGGCTACGTCTGGACCGGCATCAACGTCCAGGACGTCAACCAGACCCAGTTCTCCGAGGGCCAGCCGTGGGACTGGAGCTACGACGGGCAGACCGAAGGCGGCCACTCGGTCGTCACCGGCGGCTACGGCACTCCCGGGAGCGGCGCACTGGGCGGGGACGAGCGGTTCATCACCTGGGCCGAGGAAACCAGCTTCACTGACAGCTTCTGGAAGGACGGCGTCGAGGAATGCTGGGTCGTTATCTGGCCCGAGCACCTTGCCGACACTGATTTCCTTGCCGGGGTTGACCTGGCCGCGCTCGCTGCGGATTACCAGGAAATTACCGGCAAGCCGTTCCCGGCAACTGTAAATCCTCAGCCGGCACCCGTCCCGCAGCCCGCACCGGCCCCGGCAAACCCCCCGGCTCCCCCGGCCGGCATGGTGAAGTGGTTCGAGGAGTTCCTGGCCTGGCTGAAGAGCCTGGTCTGAGGCAGGCACACGAAGAGGCGCCGTTCCCCGACTGGTGCGGCGCCTCTTCACTGTCTCGTGAGCTTTTTCCCGTGGCTTGCGGAGACTCTGAGAAACTACACGAATCCCCGCAGAACCGCCAGTAACTTCAGGAAACCGGCGGAGTGTCCTTGTAACAGCACGCGCACGACCAGCCCAGTGACCTCATCGGCCGTCCCGCTTCGGCGTCCTCCCGGCTCCGCCCCCACGACTCAACCGGGCGGTGACGGCCGATCTTGCACAGCGTCCAGGACCGCAGCCGGTCACGCCACTGGAAGTCCCAGCGGTACTGCAGGTGCCGCTTCCGGCCCCCGGGAAAGCCGTCGCAGGCCCAGACGCTGTGGTCCAGCGGGTGAAACTCCGAGAAATCAAGCGATTTGATCTCCGGCGGTTGCATTTCAGTCATCCGGGTTCCCGTACTTCCTTTTTATGTAGTTAACGTTCTCCCTGATCCTGTCCGCTACGGATTTTCCCAGCTCTTCCTCGCTGATCTCGTTCCCGTCCCAGTCGAAACGCCTTCCCCAGTTCGGGCAGAAGCCCCCGTGGCCGCCGCCTCCCACAGCGCCGCAGAACGAGCACCCGTGGCCGTCCGTGGGCGGGAATGCCGCACCTCCGGCGTACCAGCTGCCGCCGTGGCCGCCCCGGTCGAGAGGAACCTCGCTGCTGTCGCTCATGCCTGCCTCTTTTCCTTGCAGTGCATGCAGACATGCTCTGGGTGCGGAAGGGCAATGTGGCAGCGGTGCCAGGTTTCGTCAGGCGATTTCTTGCAGCCGAGCCACTTGACGCTGCAGATACCGTGCCTGCGGTTAATCCTGCTCATGCACGCTCCTCTCCTGCTCGATGCGCTTCGCGCGGTACAGCGCCCAGTACTCCTCCTGGTGCCGGGCGGCCAGTTCCCGCAGGGCGGCGCGCTTGGCCTGGGCGTACTTCCGGTTCAGCTCCCGGAGCCGGTTATCGGGCATGTTCCCGTTCCCAGTGCTCGCGGGCGTCGCAGACCCACTCCCACAGCGGCATCTCGCCCGTGCTCTCGGTCCACTCGCAGTCGTCGCAGGACATGCAGACGCGGTTCGCCTTCACCTTCAGCGTGAACTGGCCACCGATCGCGGTGTCTGCGAGGTCGATCCGGTCATCGATGCTCGTCTTCGGCTCGTTACTCATCTGGCATCTTTGTCTTCCCGCTGCACGGCCCGTCGCCGCCGCAGCTAGCACGGTGCACTTTCAGCCAGCAGCTGCGGCTGCACAGGAAGCTGTGACCCGACGGCGGGTGCCGCCACCACTCGAAATCGTTCTCCCAGTCCTGGTCGTCCTCGTCCCAGATCCAGTCGTCGTACACCTCACCGCACTGCCCGCAAGCTACTGCGCTGGGATGTGGCTTCGTAGGCATACGCAACACTATACCGCGTTAGAATTCAACCATGCCTCAATGCTCCGTACGCAACTGCACCGACACGACGA
Organism: Acidobacteriaceae bacterium; assembly: GCA_035545435.1. GTDB lineage: Bacteria > Acidobacteriota > Terriglobia > Terriglobales > Acidobacteriaceae > Palsa-343. The sequence continues at coordinate 6,599 of DASZYN010000392.1, forward strand.
ACTACGGCTTCAAGAAGCTGCTCGGCAAGTGGTGGTGCTCACGCCACGCCATCCCGGTGGAACAGCAGCTTCGCAAGCAGGCGGACGAACTCGACTGGTACGACGGCAACATCCGTCTCCGGGAACAAGCCCTGCGTCGTAACGAACAGAACCGGGAAAGCGAGGCAGCTATCGCCCTTCGTCTGAACACACGTCGAGACGATCCCCGCGTGAAGCGCGAGATGGCCGCACAGAACCAGCGGACCGGAAGCCTCCGCTATGAGCTAGAGACACTTAAACGCAACCGCGCAACCGCTGCCCAGCGTCACGAACATGACAACGGAAGGAGGTTCGGCTAGAGGAACTGGAGTGCTAACTGTAAATGAACACGTTTGGTGGTTTCGAAAATTAATCGGGTGATTCATTTAGGGGGCGGGGCTTTTCGAAATCAGGGAGAGAAATCCGACACCCGGACGTCCCCGTTGCAGTCTGCCTAAAATAGACCCCCATCGATATAGGCACTCCTCGATGGTCCTGTTGGATGGTGGAGTGCCCACCGTGGCGGCTGAGACGTGGCGGGTGCGGCCGTGCGAGGACACGGGGAATGCCCGCGCCGTTACTGCCACGTGGCAGCAAACGATGCGGTGAGAGGCAAGCGATGCGTTGCGTTGCAAGCAATGTCATGTGAGGTATGCCTGTATGGCCCTGTAACCCATCCCTGAGACATGTGCATACCCATCCCCGTACTAGGTACCGACCTGGCGCATGCCTGCCTGTACGTAGCTGTCTGCACCGTACAGACGCATACCTGCGCAGCTAGCACACGGCACACGTACAGACTCAGTCATATACAGCGTACACGTACAGTGTACATAGCTAGTAGTCGACACTAGTCGAGTACAGTCTAGCAAACCGGACATAAAAGTACATATCAGTCAGGTTTATAACGGAATGGTCACGGTATCGTTGCAGAACGGTCTCAGGTATTTGACAGCATGTCATCACTACGTAGTGTGTGGATTGTTCTACCGCACCGCCCGCCGCACACACCGCCCGCGCTTAGCAGCCGGGCACCGCGCGCCGGCCCGAATCTTGAGAACTGGACACCGGAGAGTTGGCCGATAGCAAGGCCACACGTGGAACGCGCACCCGTGGAATATGCGCAGTGATCGGCTTAGCGTTTCCCGCTACGTGCAACGGCAAGCGATGCACGTAGCCGGATAGGCCGGTTCAAACATCCTCGGATAACGGGTCCGTTCCCGTACCGACAGGCAAGCCGCTAATGCGTCGCTTCTGACAAGCGCCGGCGTTCTGAGCATTGCTCCGCCGATCTCGCGCAACCCTTCCCAGTGACGGTTAGGCCGCGTGCCTCCGGCGTTCCGAGATGACAGCACTACCCGGCCGCCAGCGCCGCCTGGCGCGGCCGGCCGAATGCACTACCCAAGCAAGTAGCCGGCGGTAACTCGCCAACCGATATCGCGGTCCGTCGCGTGACCTGGCCTAGCGGTCTAGGTTGCACGCGGCTTAACGAGATCACTCGCAAACGAGTAGGCAAGCGCTCACAGCGCACGCCGGCGCTACTGCCACACGGCAGTAAGAACCGAAACGGAAACCTCATGACTCAGCTACTCCACATGATCACTACTGCCGTTTACGGCGGGTACCCGCTGCCCGTGTGGCGGGAAGTTGGCGCGTGGCTCAATGCCTACGGAGTCGCCATGACTGCCGTTACCGCGTGGCCCGTGCTCAGATTCGCCGCATGGGCTCTTGCGAATGAAAGCCGCTACCCGTTCACCGCATGGGCAGACTGCCCGGACGCAATCCGCAGCATGATCACTGACTACCGCGCCACGCGCCGCACGCTGACCGGCCGCCCGCGCTAACCCCCGCCATACGTCACCCGTCCCAGGACCGCAAGGTGGCGACTAGGGGAACCGTTCCGCCTAGCAACCAACCGAAAGGCAAGAACCATGTCTGTCGCCACTGTCGCCACCAGCGCCAAGCCAGCCCGTACCCGCAAGCTGCGCGCGGTCGCCACGGGTGAGCAGCCGGCCGTTACCGAAACGCCGGCCCCCGCCAACCCCACGCCAGACACTGACGCGCTGGTGAAGGACGCGCGCCGCTACGTGAAGAACATCTCCGGCAACGCGGTGAAGCTGGCCGGCGTCCTGGTCGACCTGTACCAGGTCAAGCCGTGGAACGCGGAAGAGATCACGTTGAAGGAGTACATGGCCGGCCTCGGCATCGGCGCGGGTACCGACCTGCTTACGCTGCCCGTGGACGCCCGGCGCGCCGTCGTGTCCCAGATGTTCACTTTGGACGCGAACGCTTCCATCGATGACATCGCGCTGCTGACCGGCGCGGGCAAGCGCACCATCGCCCGTGACAAGTCCGATCTTGGGTTCGCCAACCCCAACCGTGTCGAGTCGCACACCGGCCCGCGCAACACGGACGACACGGACGACCCGGACGACACGGACGGCGCGACCAGTGAGACCACGCCGGCCGCCCCCGCCGCCAAGGCAGCGATGACGCCGCAGACCGTCATGGCGTGGCTGGACACGCAGGATGACCAGACAATCGCGGATATCATCCTCGGTCTGGCCGACGACCGGGCGGAGACGGTCACTGACATCCTGATCGGCGCTCTCAACGCGCGGGCCGCCGCTGTCTGATCACCTGCACCCGCCCCGCCCGCACGTCACCAGCCATACGGCCGCAGGGTGGCGACTAGGGGAACCGTTCCGCTAGCAACCGACAACCAAAGGTCACCTGTCATGTCCGATGTCATCACCCGCGCGGGCAGCGTCACCCGCGTTGCGAACGTCAAGACTCCGCACGCGAACCTGTTCACTGGCCTGAGTGCCGCTGACGTGGCCGCCATTCTCGGAGCCGGCCCGCTGGCCATGCGCGCCATGATCACGGCGGAGGCATGCGGCCGGGCACGGTTCGGCAACGTCGCCACGGTCTACTGCGAGGGTTACCAGCGGAACGCCGCACACTGCGACGCCGGCTCTGCTGTCTACCGCGTGGCGCTGTCATGAGCGACCTAGCCACACTGATAGACAACCTGACCGTTAGCCTCCGCCCGCACGCCGCAACCCCCGTGACCGTGCGGCGGCTGGACCGTGACTCACCCGCGCCGGCCGCGCCAAGCGGCACCGGCGAGATCGTGACCGGCGTAACCGGGCGCGGTGACGGACGCCGGCGCAAGCGCAACACCAACGCGAACCGGCGCAACGGCGGAGGATCGTGCTACTACCGCCCGAAAGCCGACCACTACGCCGGCGGGCCGCCCGCTACCACCGTGCCGAACGCGCCGCGCATGACGCCGGCTAAGCCCATGCCAGAAGACACGGCCTACCGCACGGTGACATCATCACGCCGGCTGCTGGTCGAGGCGTCAGCCGAGATACCCGCGCCCGGCACCATGTACCCGAACGGCACGTCACGGCGCGGCAACCCGGCGATCCGGACCGCCCGCACCCGTTAATGCCACGTGGCAGTAAGGAGACCGCAATGCGCAAGCGAATCATCCTGATCCTGGCCGGCCTGATCATGGCGGCCGGCGTGACGTTCCTGCCGGGCTGCGAGGTGACACGGTGAGCCGTCCGGCCATGCGTGACTGGCTTGACCTGGCGTGGTGGCACGCGCTGACCGTGTGGCACGTGGCGAAAGCCTTCGCTGCCGAAACGTGGGAAAGCATCCCCGGCCCGTGGCCGGCCAAGATCCTGGTCTGCGTGCTGCTCGTGGCGTGCCTGGCCATCCCCGGCCCGTTCGATGAAATGCTCGTGCTCGCCCTGATCAAGCTGGCCCGCAAGCGGCGGGAAAAGCGGGCGGTCGTGGCCGCCTACGGGTACCAGGCGCGCTACGGGAACGGTCAAATAACGCGGGCAGACAGCTAACTGCCACGCGGCAGTAAGCAACTCACGAAACGGAGACACGCATGTTCCTTCTCAGTCCTGTTGAACGCGACCTGGTCCGCGACATCTTCCGGATTTTCCTGGACGACCCAACCGGCTTCAAGCTGACGGCCGACCTGTACTCGCGCGGGCTGTCTCTCGATGAGGTGCGCGGCTACCGCTCGGACATGGAGCGGCTGACCGCCCGCATCGACTACGCGGACGCGCCGAGCCCCAAGCACGCGGACACCAGCGTCCGCCCGGACCAGAAGCCGGACGGCTACCAGGGGCGGCACGCCGCGCCACTGGACGACTTCGCATGGATGGCGGCGCGCTGATGACCGCAGACCGTCGCCTTACTGCCACGCGGCAGTAAGACGGCGGCGTGCCGTCAGGGCACGAGGCAGTAAAGCAAAGGTCCACATCAGCCCCACGAAAGGGAAAGATCAACATGGCGAACCTTCCGAACCTCAGCGACCGGGAAGTCATCATCGGCGGCGGCGCGCACGCGGCGGTCTACGCGGCCACCCGGGTCAAGCTGGGCAAGCGGCAGCCGGTCGTGCTCGAAGCCGAGGCCCGGTGCGGCGGCGTGTTCACGCGGCTGAGCCGGGTGCCGTTCTGGATGAACAGCGCTTCGGGCGCGTCGGTCGACTCGACCGGGGCCGGCCCTACCCGCATCCCGTCCCGCAGCGTGACCGACCTGCTCAACTGGCTGCCCAACTGCGAGGTGCAGGCAGACGGCCCCGGCAGCGACAACCAGACCGAGTACCCGCTGTCGACCATGATGGGCTCGGCTATCCGGCGGAGCCTGGCGCGGGCCGCCGAGGTCTACACCGGCGTGCGGGCGTACGTGACGGACGTGGCCCGGCGCGAGATCACGACCCAGGACGGGGACAGCTACCGCTGCGGCCGGATCATCGACGCGCGCGGGCTGAACATGGACAGCCGGCGGCCGGAGCTGAGCATGTGCAAGGAGCTGACCCCCGTGATCACGGCGGAGATGTTCCTGCGCGGCATGTGGCCGTCGGGGATCAGCTCGCGCGGCCCGCAGCGGGTGGCGCTGGTCGGCGGCGGCGACACCGCGTGCGTGGTGGCGGAGGCGCTGCTGGGCCAGGGGCCGGAGGGCTGGCCGTTCGCCGCCGAGAGCATCGACTGGTTCGCCGTTGACCTGCCCGGCAGCAAGAGCGACTGGCTGGACAGCAAGCACGCGCGGTACGCCGGGCTGGCGCGGCACTTCCCGCAGGCCGAGCGGCGCGGCATGATCCGGCCCCGGCAGCAGCGGGTGGACACGGAGACCGTGCAGGTGATCGGGGACGCCGTGCGCGTCGGGTTCGACACCTACGACCTGGCCGTGTTCTGCACCGGGTTCCAGCCCGCGTTCGCGGAGTACGGCCCCGGCCTGGCCGACAACGTTTACCGGCCGGGTGTCTACCGCGATGAGCGGGGGCTGTGGCGGCGCGACGGCGAGTACTACATCGTCGGGACGGCGGCCGGCCTGGCGCAGCAGCGCGGGGAACTGGACAAGGGCTACAGCCGGTTCCCGAAGAACACCGACGCGCTGTACCGGCTGGCCCCGGAGACCGCGAAGCTGGCGGCGCTGCTGGACGACGCCCCGGTCAGCAGCGGCTACTGACTGCCACGTGGCAGTAAGGAAGGACCCGCATGACAAACGAAGTCACAGAGGCGAGCGCAGCCGAGATCATCGCATGGCTGCGCTCGCCGGAGGGCGAAGCCTGGTCCGAGAAGCGGCTGGCGATGGCGTGTTACCTGGCTTACGGCCACTACGCCCCGAACATCGCCGCGACCTTCACCCGCCTCGAAGACCGCCCAGTCGTCATGATGCGCGGCATGTTCAGCATCGAGAACGCACCGGACGACCACCCTGAGGAGGCAGAACATGAATGACCTGGACCGGCAGCGCCGGCAGTGCACTAAAGGCTGACTGCCACGTGGCAGTAACGAGTGAGAAAGGAGCAAGGCAATGGCAAAGCTGAAGCTGACCTGGCAGCAGGACGGTTACCGCACCGAGTACATAACTGCGACCTACACGCGGACAGTCGACACAAACGACTACACA
>DASZYN010000393.1:0-7164 GCA_035545435.1 Acidobacteriaceae bacterium
CGTTCACGGATACAGCGATCAGGCTGCGACCGACGCGATGATCAAAAAGGTCACCGACATGACGGGGCTCGATCCGACGTTCGTGAAGGAATCCGGCGGGCGGCTCGAAACCCGCGCGTACCTGCGCGAGGTTCACCGCGAGCAGGCCAAGCTCGGTTCGGTATACGACTCCAACGTGACCATGTTCGATCCGTTCCCGTATTCAGCCGAGCAGGAAGCGAACGATCCGCTGCTGGCGACGCTGATCGCGCCGACGACGACAGCGATGGTCGACTGGGTCACGCATACGGTGGGCTGGAAGGTGGATGCTCGCTACAACGCACTGTCCTACGAGGTCGGGTCGCACTGGAGCCGGGACGAGGAGATGCGCCGTGGTTCGGTGACGCAGTTACGGCAGGCGGTGGCGGCGGATCCGAAGCTGCGGGTGATGATCGTGCACGGATGGAACGATCTTTCGTGCCCGTTCATGGGATCGATTCTGACGGTGAACGAGATGCCGATCATGGGCGATCCAACGCGCGTGTCGGTTCACGAGTTTCCCGGCGGCCACATGTTCTACACGCGGGAAGCGAGTCGCGTGGCACTGCGGAAGGACGTGGAGGCGATGTACAGCAAGCACTGAGACACGCAGCGAACGGATCACCAAAAGCGAGTGAGCAGGGGAGTGGGGCGATCCGCTCCCCTTCTTGTCCCTGAGGGCAACTGGCTATGCGGGGCGCAATCAAATGCTGGACGGCGTTCAGAAGAGTTATGAAACCATCGCGACTGACGGCAGACGAGTAGCTGCCCGCTCGTGGATGGGACTGGCCCGCAATTTCCCGCTACGGCTTGTTTGGTTTCACTGACGCGCTTGCCGTTCGTTCGATGTCCGGAAACTGCCGCTTGTTCTTTCCCCACGGCGAGATCGCTTTAGCCTTTTCGACTTTTGCAGTCATTTTCTTACTTACCTTTTTGACAGGCATCTTTTTTCTCCATTACCTAAGCGTTGTTATTGTCTGCATGGGTGTCCGTCCTCACGATGGTACTCACATTCCATTCCTCACCTCCGGATACGATTCTTAGTACAAGCTTGAGAGCGATATAGGTTTTTGGATCGGGTATAGGGCCGATTAGGGGTTCGGAAATCTGTTCGCCAGGCTCAATCCAGTCATGATCTTTGAAGATCTCCATTGCGAATACGCTGCGTTCCTCGCCCTGATCGGTAATCGTAAAGGCTCCCACGTAGGTGCCTTTCTGCTCGATTGCGTATTTCGTCTGGCCTATGTTCTTTAGTTGACAGGAAATCAGAATGTAAAGCCCGCCGTTCTTCTCGAAGATCGTGCCGGAAACAGAAGGTTCAAGCTTTCGCGCGTAAACCCTGGATCTTCGAACATTGTTATACGTCCAGGCTGCACCAATAAAGACAGCCATGGTTTTGATTGCCTTGTCCGCGACATCGAGCCAGAAGGTCCCGTAAGGATGGACGGCATCCGAAGCGAAGAGCATGCGTTGCCTCCTTGTCGATCAGGCAATCAGTATCGATCGCATGGGTAAATCGGACCCTGAGAATTATCGAATCATAGTAACAAGACTTACTGCGATAAGGTGGGTCCTCAGCGAGTCACCGATTCATCCATGGTTACGCGGGGATGACGCTAAGCTTGGGCTTCTTCGCGCAGCGCATCCGGGGCGTGGGCGATCCGCATGAGCCTGGCGTGGTCGAGCCAGTCGAGCGAGCAGCGTTCGCAGTCGGAGAGGATCACGTTACCGGGACCTGCGTAGAAGTGCGTCTCCATGGCCTGGCGGCAGTGCGGACAGGTGAGGTGGCGCTCAAGTTCGGCGCGGTCGGGGGGATTGGGGATAACTCCGCCGCCGTCGTTTTTTCTGCGAAGGGTTTGGACCAGGTCGGCGAAGAGGTCCATGTCGATGAGCATGCCACGGCAGCGGATGCAGTACCTGAGGCGCGCGCCCGCGAAGGCGGCCTCAACGAGGCCGGTGTGACAGGTGGGGCACAGTTCATCGCCAGGTTCGCTGAGGACGCGGACGCCGGCGTCGTCTTTCTCGGGAAAGACGATGTTGCCACAGTAGGCGCAGGTCAGGCTTTCGGCGCCGGATGCCAGTTGCATGGGAGCGCCGCAGTTAGGGCAGGTCATGGAATTGGGCTCTCGTTGCAGGGAGAATCGTAAGTCCCCTCGCTTCGCTGCGCTCTGGCCGGGATAACAAGTGCAGGGAGTTCAGAACCACACCGCCGGCCCTCACAGGGTTGAAACGGTCACTGCTGGAGGCCGCATTCCGGGCAGAACTTTGCCGTGCGGACCATGGGCTTTCCGCAGGAGACGCAGAACTTCTGCAGCGCGGCAATGGCAGAGGCGCTGGCGGAATTGGTGATTTCGGTGGCGGTGATGGATCCCGCCAGAGCGCGGCCGAGCGTGATGCCGGCACCGATGCCGACGCCAGCTCCGGCTGTTCCGTTGGGATTGGCAGCAGCGGCCCCGAGGGCCTGGGCGGCCTGGAATTGCGTGTAGGGTGTGAGGTTGCCGGCCATCTGCACGCCGATGCGCTGATCCATGACTTTGGTGAGCTCGTCGGGCAGGGAAAGATTCTCAACGACGAAGGATGTGAGTTCGAGGCCAAGTTCGGTGAAAGAGGGCTGCACGGCGTCGGCGATTTTCTGGGAGAGCGCAGCCTGATTCTTCGCCATATCGAGGAAGGACACGTCGCTCGAAGCGAAGACTTCGGTCATGCGGGCCACAATCGTCTGGCGGAGCTGGCCTTCAAGGTCGGAGACGAAGTACCGGTCGCGTGTGCCGGAGACCTCGGTGAAGAACATGCGCGGATCTTTGATCCGATACGCGTAAATCCCATAGCCGCGGAGGCGGACGGCGCCGAATTCCTTTTCGCGCAGCGTGATCGGCGTGGGCGTGCCCCACATCTGGTCGATCTGGAGACGGGTAGAGAAGAAGTAGACGTCGGATTTGAAGGGGGACTGGAAGCCTTTGTTCCAGTGCATGAGGTCGGTGAGGAGCGGGAGGTTGCGCGTGCTCAGGGTGTGGAGGCCGGGGCCAAAGACGTCGGCGATGCGGCCTTCGTTCACAAAGGCGGCCAGCTGGGATTCGCGCACGGTGAGTTGTGCGCCGTTCTGGATCTCTGCATTGGCCATGGGATAGCGCCAGACAAGAGGTCCATCTTCCGGCTCATTCCACTGGATAACGTCGATGAGCTGGCTGGTGAGAAATTGGCGCAGGGACAACACGGGCTTCCTCCTGGTGCTTCCGCTGGGAATGTAGCATTCGGGGGCTGGGCCGCCACTCCCACGAAGGACGCAGGGGGCGGCTCAAATCCGGACATTGGGTCGGGATTGCGGGACGGTTATGATGTTGCAACTGAAATGTTGAGTAGCAGGGCCCTGTCGTAATGCACCGCTTGTTCCTGTCTGATCCGGCGTTCACGATCTCGGCTGCAGCGAGGCGGCCATGCTGACGTACGCGATCGGCTTTGTGCAGGATGTGCAGCTGGTCTGTTTTGCCATCGTGCTGACGTCGATGGCGATCCAGGACCGGGAGAACGAAAGCCTGAGCTGGCTGGCCGGTGGATACGTGGTGGGCGCGTGCGGCTCGCTGCTCGACCTGGGCGGACGGTGGCTTCCGCACTGGATGTCGATGGGCCTGTTCATGGAAGCGGCGCCGATCGGCTACGCGTGCATTTACACCAGCGTGGCGGTTTTCCTTCGACGCGGCATTAAAGGGCGATGGCTGTGGCTGCTGATCGCGCTGGGGGCGCTCCCGTTCTTTCTGCGCTGGAGCGCAACGCAGAATTTGAGCGCGAGCGCCACGCTGGTGGATGGGATTCTGGCGGTGCAGACGGCGGCTACTTCGTTGCTGCTGCTGTCGACAACGGATCGGGAAACGCGCTGGCCGCGGCGTACCCTTTCGGCGTTTCTGGCGGTGTATTCGGCGATTGAGGTTTCCCGGGTTGTCATTTATTTGGTCACGGGGAAGATGCCGGCGGATGTGGCCCCGGCAGCAGAGATCGCCAGCGGGATCGTTTATGTGGTCTCGTGCTCAGTGCTGCCGCTGGGGTTCATCTGGATGATGAACGCGCGGCTGCTGCTGCACCTGAATCGGCAGTCGATGGTGGATCCGCTGACCGAGCTGCTGAACCGCCGGGGACTGCAGGCGGCCACCGATGTGGAGCTGTCTCGGTACGAGCGGACGAGGCGGGATCTGGCTGTAGTGGTGCTGGATCTGGATTTCTTCAAGCTGCTTAACGATCGATACGGGCATCCCGGCGGGGACGCGATTCTATGCGCGTTTTCGGTGTTTCTGCGATCGATGATTCGGGAGACCGACATTGCGGGCCGCGTGGGGGGCGAGGAGTTTGTCGTGATTCTCCCGGGCACCGACGCCGAAACGGCCTATTCGACGATCGAACGGCTGCGGCATGCGGTGGCGGAGCACACCTTCGAGCTGGGCACGCGGCTGATCCACATCACGGCGAGTTTTGGGATCACCGTGTCAGCCGGGCGCAGCGGCCTGACGTGGGAGAAACTGCAGCACGAAGCCGATCTGGCGCTCTATGCAGCGAAGGCGGCGGGCCGAAACCGGTCGTGTCTGTACGATGAATCGCTGGCGACCGCTGGACCGACGCTGGTGGAGAACTAGAGACAGATCCGTTGGCGGCAGGCCGCCGCAGGGGCAAGGAGCGCTATACTGCACTCCCCATCGCCAGGTCTGTCTCCGAGGTTTTCTGTGATGCGATTCGCGCTGATAGCCGTGTTGTGCGCAATGCCTCTCTTCGGGCAATCGACGTCTGTGCCGTCCAAACCGAAGGTCAGAGCGATTACAGGCTTCGTTCGCCTCGATCGAAGCACGTGGCAACAGCAAATTGCGGACACGCTTTCCGTTTTGCGCAAAGCGAAGAGCGAATTTGAGGCCAGGGGCTATGCGGTGGAGAGCGTGCGCATCACCACCCAGCCACTGGCCGAGCTGGTGAGCGGCGAGACTGAGGAACAGGCGCTGGCCATTCTCGGCGAACTCGACCGCCTCTCGGTGAAGGAAGAATTCCTGCCCGATGTCGGGCCCGCGATGCTGCACGACGGCGACGATCCGGCTCCGATGCACCTGCTTGAGCGGGCGCTGTCGACGTTGCCAAACATCGAAGCCAGCACCATCATCGCGGACAGCGACGGCATTCACTGGAAGACGATCCGCCAGACGGCGGAGCTCGTGAAATACGTTGCCGAACACAGCCCGCATGCTCAGGGAACCTTCAACTTCACGGCAACGGCGATGCTGAAGCCACTGGGCCCCTTCTTTCCTGGGTCGTGGCACAACGGTGCGGGCCAGCAGTTCGCGATCGGATTTGAAGGCGCCAACGTTGTCGCGGATGTATTCACGAAAGATAAGGGAAACTACGACGCAGCCGTTGCCGATCTGACGCGTGCGCTCAGCGAGCACGCTCAGGTCGCGGACTCCATCGGCCGCAAGGTCGCGGCAGAAACCGGATGGAACTATGTCGGCGTGGACCCGACGCCGGCGCCACTGGCGGACGTTTCGATTGGCACGGCCATTGAGGACTACACCGGCGCGCGGTTTGGATCGAGCGGAACGATGACCGCGGCGCGCATCATTACCAGCGCTGTGAAGGCGGTGCCGGTCCAGCAGACCGGCTACTCCGGCTTGATGGTGCCCATTATGGAAGACAAGGTCCTTGCCCAGCGCTGGGCCGAGTCGGCGTACAGCATCGATTCGCTGCTGGCGTATTCAGCGGTGTGCGGCACGGGGCTCGATACGATTCCGCTGCCGGGAGATGTGAGCATCCAGCAGATGGAGCGCATCTACGGCGATGTGGCTTCTCTGGCGACGAAGTGGAACAAGCCGCTTTCGGCACGGCTGCAGCCGGTGCCTGGGAAGAAGGCGGGAGACCGGACTGAATTTCAGGATCCGTATTTGTTCAACACGATGATCCACCCGCTGCCGTGAAGCAGGTTCATAAAGATGAGGCGCGAGAGAAAGTCTCTCGCGCCTCCATTTGGAATCCTGCAATAGCTCATGCCATGTGCTGCAGGACTTCCTCGCGTACTTGCTCGTCGCGGTGTTCTTCCGCCGTGGAGCGGGGCAGGGCTACGGCCAGCACGTCTTCGATACGGCTGGCGTAGCGGATCTCGACTCCCTCGATCTGTTCCGGCATCAGGTCTTCTTCCACGTTCAGACGGTTTTCTGCGGGAAGAATGACGGTTTTGACGCCGGCACGTTTCGCGGCGAGGAATTTCTCCTTGATGCCGCCGACAGGGAGCACGTTTCCGCTCAGGGTGATTTCGCCGGTCATCGCGGTCAGCGGATGGACCGGAGTATCGGTGAGAAGCGAGACCAGCGCCGTGGCCATGGTCACGCCCGCGGAAGGTCCGTCCTTGGGGATGGCGCCGGCCGGCACGTGGATGTGCAGATCGGTGTCCTTGAGGAGATCTTCTTCGAGACCGAGCGATTTGGCGTTGGACCGCACCCAGGTGAGCGCGGCCTGCATGGATTCCTGCATGACCTCGCCGATCTGTCCGGTCATCGTGAAGCCGCCCTTGCCCTTCATGCGGTTGGCTTCGATGAAAAGAACGTCGCCGCCGGCCGGAGTCCACGCCAGACCCACAGCAACCCCGGCGCGCTTGGTCCGCTCGGCGATTTCTGTGTCGACCCGTACCTTGATGCCGCCGAGAAATTCCTGGATCACCTCTTTTGTGATGACCAGCTTCTCGGTGTTGCCTTCAGCGATGCGCCGCGCCTGCTTGCGGCAGATGGTTCCAATCTGCTGCTCCAGCTTGCGAACGCCCGCTTCGCGCGTGTAATGGCGGACGATGTAGCCGATAGAGTCCTCGGGGAACTCGATGTTCTCCGGGGCGATGCCGTTCTCCTTAATCTGCCGGGGGACGAGGTAGCGGAAGGCGATATGCTTCTTCTCTTCCTCGGTGTAACCCTGCAGTTCGATGATCTCCATGCGGTCGCGGAGGGGCTCCGGCACCGTGTCCAGCATGTTGGCGGTGCAGATGAACAGGACCTTGGAGAGGTCGAAGGCCTGATCGAGGTAATTATCGCGGAAGGTGTTGTTCTGTTCCGGATCGAGAATCTCGAGCAGGGCGGACGATGGGTCGCCACGGAAATCGCGGCCCAGCTTATCGACTTCGTCCAGCATGAAGAC
>DASZYN010000394.1:0-3682 GCA_035545435.1 Acidobacteriaceae bacterium
CTGAAGGCGAAATACTGGGGCGACGATGCGGAATCGCGGCTGCGCGGCAAGATGGGTTCCGGAAGCCAGCCGTAAGCGTCTACCGCAACCCCACCAGCCCCCGCACCGATTCGATCAGCTTTTGCGGATCGAATCCCACGCCATCCTTATAGACAGTGTCGACTTTCTCGACGTCTGCGATGTGCGCCGCTGGATTGCCATCGACCACCACGAGATCCGCCGCTTTGCCCACGGCGATGGTCCCGAGCCGACTGTCTTCCCCCAGCCACTGCGCGCCGTTTTCCGTCGCAAGATGGATGGCCTCTTCCGGCGTGAAACCAGCCTCGACCAGCAACTCCAGGTTGCGCTGATCGCCAAAACCCGGCAGCACGCCGCCGTAGCCGGTGGGGTCGCAGCCCGCCATCAGCAGGCCGCCCTGCTTCACGAAATCGCGCTCGAACTGCATCTCCATTTTCAACAGCGTCGTCCACATGGCGTCCTGCGCGTGCTCGGCGATCGCTGCGCGCGTTGTCGCGTAACTGCCCCATGCTTCCGGCAGCAGCGAGCTCCGGACCCGCATTTCGTCACTCAGGGGTGGACGATTCGGCACGAAGCTCTCAAAGATCGCCAGCGTCGAAGTCACAGCAACGTGATGAGCGATGAGGTCTTTGATCGTGCCCTGGATCTCCGGTCCTTCCACGTCCATCTTCGCCAGCTCGGCTTGCGGCGGATGCTGCCCCGGGCACACGCCTTCTTTCTTCTGCGAATAGAACTCCGTGTCGACGGCGAGGCCATGCTCGAGGTTGTCGATGCCGAGCGACGCCGCCTCTTTGAATCCCACCGCGCACAGATGCCCCGTCACCTTGAATCCGTGCTCATGCGCGTGATCGACGGCGGCCTTCAACTCCGCAGGCGTGATGTGCATGTACGCCTTGAACGAAGTCATCCCCTCGGCCGACCAGTAATCGACCGTGCGTGCGGCATCGTCCGGGCCGGTAAGCGCGTGCAGTTGCGGACCAATCGCAGGCGCGCCTTCGAGGTACGGCCCGGTGAGGAAGAGCTTCGGCCCGGGAATCTCGCCTTGGTCGATCGCCTGCTTGATCGAAATATCCGTGTACGGTTCCAGACTCCCCGCCGTGCGCGCTGTTGTGACACCTCCAGCCAGATAGAGCCGAGGCGCGGAGTCCGCCATTTCGCCGTAGAGAGGCAACAAGTCCGGGGCTGCGTCCGGCAGTGGGTAGAAGAGGTGCTCGTGCATGCCGACCAAACCCGGGAAGATCGTCTTGCCGGTGAGGTCGATGTGCCTGGCATTTGCCGGAAACTGATGGTTCCCGGCTCCGCCGAACACGTTGGCAATCTTCCCGTTTTCGATCACGACGGTCTGATCGTCTTTCGCCGGGGCGCCGGTTCCATCGATGACCCTCACATGCTCCAGCACGATCGAGTCGGCCTTCACCTTCACAAACGGAGCCAGCGGGTCCGGCTCCTTTTCACCTGGGTTTTGCGCCCACGCCATAGCCCCGCACAGCACCACCGCCAGCATCGCGATGCGTCGCATCATCATTGACCTCGCTCGAGGGATCTGGGAAAAGGCGAATCCCCACTATCCGGGCACAGGTCGGCTTGCGTCAAGCGTGCACAGCCCGATGAGACGCTTCTACGATCCCTGCTCCCGCCTGACGCGCGCCAGTGCCTCCGTAAAAAGGCTCTGCACATCGCTCAGGTGGGTCGTCGGATCGTTGTTATAGTCCATCAGCCGATGGTGATACGGACGCCCCTTCGTCCGCTCGTCCACAATCTCGCGAACTGCTTCCAGTGCCGGCCGGCGATGGTGAAAGCCGCCTGTTACCTCCTGCGTCGCCTTCTCCATCGCGCAGTAGATACTCCACGTCGTCGCAGTCTCCGCGCACCGCCGATTGTCGGCGCGGTTCCACACGCGATCCGAGGACAGGAACTTTGCAGCTGCGCGGATGATCGCAGCGTCGAGAGAATTCGGTTCAACCTCCTTCTCTACCTCCAGATCGAACTCCATGGCCGTCGCCGCCTCGAAGCGTTTCACTGCAAACCATCCATATTCGGTGCGCAGCACGCCGGTTCGATCCGGGTAGACTTCCAGCTCGAGCGGATCGGTGTCGCCGTCGTCGGTCATGGTTCCACCCCACGCAGAGGACGGATGGCGATCGGCGCGCCATAAACCAGTCGTGATGGCGGCCTCGCGAACGAGTGTCATGATCGGCGTTTGGTCGAAGAGGCGTCCGCAGCCGCCGGTGTAGCGCCCGCCGGCCTGCTGAAAGACACAGTGCGTGAGAGCGTGCGCCTCGAATACGATCCCGAGGGCGACACAGCAAGCGGCCAGAAAAACGACTCGGGGATGGGTGTGCATCAGGGGTTCCTCGCTGGTTTTCAGAGATCAGCAGGTTGGACGAGTTCGGCCACACGAAGACGCACCACGGATGGCGGAATGACCTCCTGGCCGTACACTCAAATCTGCCATGCCCGAACTCCCCGAAGTCGAAACCATTGCGAACGGTGTGAACCGCCGCGTTCGCGGCGACAGCATCGTTTCGGCCTGGTTCAGCCATCACAGGGAGCCGTTCAAAACGCCGCCCGCAGCCATGGCCGAAGCCCTCCCTGGCCTCCGCATCGGCCGCGTTCGCCGCGTCGGCAAACACATCGTCGTCGACCTCACGGCAAAATCCGCCCGCACGACCTCAAAGCAGCTGCTCGTGCATCTCGGCATGACGGGCCGGCTGCTCGTCACCGCTCCGGAGATTCCCGTCGCGCCCCACACCCACGCCATCCTGCAACTGGCCTCGGGCCGCGAGCTCCGTTTCGTCGATCCGCGCCGTTTCGGCCGGCTCCAGTTTCTTGAAGGTGCCGGTTTCGCCGGACCCGGCCACGAGCCTCTCACCATCTCCCTCGACGACTTTGTGGCCCTCTTTCGCGGCCGCAAGCTCGCCATCAAAGCCGCGCTGCTGAACCAGTCGCTGCTCCACGGCGTCGGCAACATCTACGCCGACGAGAGCCTGTTCCGCGCCAAAATCCGCCCCACGCGCGCCGCCGGACGGCTCACCCGCGAGTCCCTTCGCCGCCTCCACAAGGCTCTCCAGACCGTTCTCCAGGCGGCCATCCGGGCCGGAGGCTCATCGGTCTCCGACTACGTCGACGCGGACGGAGAGGCCGGCTTCTTCCAGATCCAGCACAAGGTTTATGGCCGCGAGAGGCAGCCCTGCCGCGTGTGCGGGAGACCCATTCGGCGCATCGTACTGGCCGGGCGGGGCACTCATTTCTGCCCTCATTGCCAAAGATGAATTTTCCAGGCTGGGCGGGACCCGGCAAGAGGCGAACGAAAGTAGTCCCACCCTTGTTTTATGAATTTCAGGACCGCTCCCCTCGGCGTTCTACAGGATTCGGAATGAACTCTGCCGGGCAAACGAGGGTAAATGTATGATTCCATGGCCAAATACGAAAGGCCCCTCGATTGCACTTAGGCATGTCGCCAGCGACGCATAGGCCCTTGGAAGAGGGCCGGTGCGAAACAAGATTCCGGCCGAAGAGAGCACGTCCTTCGAGATTCTGCCCCGGCCGGAATGAACAAATGTCCTGATCCATCGGTTCTCTTAGTTCCAGGTCAAGGGCAACTTCAGGGAGGCCAGTGACTGGCTGTCACGCGGAAAAGCCATCCATCGGATGGCTTTTCTGT
>DASZYN010000395.1:0-6199 GCA_035545435.1 Acidobacteriaceae bacterium
CGCCCTGGTGGCGTCCTTCACGGCGTATCAGCCGCGGACCTTCGCGATTCGGCTCGATGCCCCGACGGCCCATGTGGTGCCGGTGCACACCCAGCCGGTGACCCTGCAATACGATCTGGCCGCGGCCAGCACGGACGGCACTGCTGTCCAGGGCGGCTTCGATGGCCAGGGTAACGCGCTTCCAGCGGAGATGCTGCCGCAGACCCTGCATTTCGAGGGCGTGGATTTCCATCTGGCGCCCGCGCAGAATGGTACTCCCAATGCTCTGATTGCGAATGGCCAGAGCATTCATCTGCCTCAGGGGCAGCACAATCGCGCCTGGATCCTGGCGGCGTCCATCGACGGCGATCAGAAAGCCGATTTCCAGGTTGGCGACCGCACCACCACACTGAACATCGAGGACTGGGGCGGATTCATCGGGCAATGGGACGATCGGCAATGGAAAGCCGGAGAGGTCGAAATGCCCGCCCGCCCCGGCCGTCCCGCCAGGACCGAGCATGACGACTACGCAGAGATGACGGGCATTCGCCCTGGCTACATCAAACGCGCCTCCCTGGCCTGGTACTGTTCGCACCACCACGACGCGTCAGGCAAGAACGTTGCGTATGCCTACTCCTACCTCTTCGGCTATTCGATCGACCTGCCGGCCGGAGCGCGGACCATCACTCTGCCAAAGAATGACAAGGTGCGCATCCTGGCGATCTCGGTTGCCGACGAGAATCCCGCGGTTCAGCCTTCGCAGCCGCTCTACGACACGCTGGGCCGCTCCGAACCCGGGGCAGTGGAGCAGCCGTAACCATCGTTTCCGCAGCGGGTCCGCCGCCGGGCCCGCCGCACCCTTCTCAATCAACAGTTGGAAGAGCTTGCATAGGGCGGGTTTCGGGGGGGCACACCAAGGTCCCGTGTCCAGGGTAACGTGTGCGCAGCGGCCCGCGCTGCTTCGTGCCCTCCCTTCCTGCTATCCTTCATCAGACAAAACGATCCAGGAGAGAGAATCCGCCATGGCCAGGAGCGTGAACAAAGTCATCCTTGTGGGAAACGTCGGCAAGGATCCGGAAATCAAAGTCGCCTCCACGGGCAACGCGATCGCCACCTTTTCCATGGCGACCACGGATCGCACCAAAGACTCGGCCGGCAACTGGGTCGATCGCACGGAGTGGCACAGCCTGGTCGCCTTTGCCCGCACCGCCGAAATCATCCGCGATTACGTGAAGAAGGGCTCCAAACTCTACGTTGAAGGCCGCATCCAGACCCGCTCGTGGGACGACAAGGACGGCCAGAAGAAGTATCGGACCGAGATCATCGTCAACGATCTGGTGCTGCTCTCGGGCCGCGGTGATGGCGAATCGGCGGGCTCCTCGCGTGCCGGATCCCCTTATGACCAGCGGCAGCCCGCACACGACGATGTCGTCCAGGGCACCGAGATCACGGACGACGACATTCCCTTCTAGACAACGTTTCCGGATAACCCTTTTCCAGCCCGGCCTCTCCTATGGAACAGGAGAGTTCGCTATGATTGCCATCACCGGCGTCATCCTCATCGTGCTGCTGGTGGGGATTTTCTTCCTCTTCCGTGCGATGGGGACAATGGGTCAGCGGCCCTCGGCGCAGGACCGGATGCGTCACAATGCAGATGACCAGCACCGCCCAGGCCCCCGTGCTACCGGTCTGAACTAATTCCTTTCGCCGCATTCCCGGGCTGGACCAGCCGCGCCCGCGTCTGCCGATCGACCGTCTCGTTCAGCATTTCCCTGGCTTGTTCCAGGGTGGTTCCGACCGGCACCGGCCGGAAATCCGACCGCGCCTCGCGCTCATCCTTGCCCACCGTCTTCAACATCAGAATCTTCCCCTGGACGTGAACATCGACAAGGTCCGTCTTCCAGTGCTCCGCGCTCACCTGGCGCCGGTGAATGTCAAACGTCCCGCCTTTCTCGACGTGCCCCAGCAAGCCGTATCCAAATTCAACCCGTTCCGCAACCGTCCCGCGCATTTCCACCATCCGTTTCGTCCGCACGTCGACGGTGAATGTACCGGCCAGGGCGTGAACAATCCGTGCTTCATAACTTGCCGGCACAAAGGCCGGATTGGGGCGAAAGGCGATCCGCTGCAGGTGGCCGTCGGGGCCTCCTTGATATTCGAACAGAAATGCCTGGGGCAGCAGTTCCATCATGCCCGCCAGCCGGCTCTCATCTTCCTGATGATCGCGGTCCACCTTCGCAATTTGCGCGGGACTCTGCAGGTATTCTGCCAACCGCGCGTCCTCCCGATCCTGCTGTGCTGCGTCCAGCGGATTACCGTTCCTGGCCAGAAGACGGAAAATCGGCCCTTCGTCCGTCTCCACCTGCTCGCGCACCACGTTCTGCGTCGAAGAAACGCACTCGCTCCGATATTGCCAGTGGCTGTCGTGCTCCCGGTCGTGCAGTTCGTTGTAGATCACGTCCCGTACCAGATCGTGGGCCGTCTCGGCACGCGCCTGGCTGTACAGTGGAGCGGTCGTTGCCGCGATCAGGAGAACAACAATGCAGCGCAGACCTGCAGCCATGGGGAATCTCCAGTCTCGTAGGATGACCGTTCGCCCCCAGCTTGCTGCCACAGCTTTGCGAATCTGGTGAATCGTCTCTGAAGATTCCGTGACACGCTGCGGGTGGAATCTGACTTGTTACACTTCCGCCAGAGCGGAGAAGCGTCTCTTCTCGATCGACTCATGCCACTCACTCTCTCGGTCGCCATCATTACAAAAAACGAGGAAGCGAACCTGGCGCGCACCCTGGCCAGCGTGCGCTGGGCCGATGAGATCGTCATTGTCGACAACGGCTCGACCGACCGCACCCCCGACATCGCTCGTGAGTTCGGCGCGAAACTTTTCACCGAAGAGTGGAAAGGCTTCGGCGCACAGAAGAACTCCGCGATCGCAAAGTGTGCCTCGGACTGGGTGCTCGCCCTCGATGCCGACGAGGAAGTCAGTACGGATCTGGCTGCCGAAATTCGCAATCTGCTCGAAGGCCAGCCCGTGCATGAGGCGTATTTCATCCCCCGCCGCAACTTCTTTCTCGGTCGCTGGATGCGGCATGGCGGCTACTACCCAGACCCCAAGCTGCGCCTCTTTCGCCGCGAGACGGCACAGTTCGAGGAGCGGGCCGTCCACGAGACGGTCCACGCTACGGTCCCGGCCGGACGCCTTCGCGGCGACCTCCTCCACTACGCCTATCCGACGCTGGAAGGCTACCTTGAGCACATGAATCGCTACAGCACGCTCGGCGCCGCCCAGGTCATCGCCCGCGGAAAAACCAGCCCATCCATCTTTGCCTTTCTCTGGAATGTCCTGATCGTTCCCCTCGCCACCTTCAAGTACAACTACTTCCTGCGCCTCGGGTTTTTGGACGGCCGCGAAGGCTTGCTCCAGCACCTCTACCACTCCGCCTACGTGAGCTGGAAGTATGCCAAGGCCTGGGAAAAGGCGCGGTATTGAAATCAGCAGGAGGAAAAGCCTCCACCCACGCGAAACTGCTAGATTAACGGCAGCTATCAGGGGTCCTGTTGGAGGAACTGTGGCAAAACGTCAGAGGGTGTTTAAGGGCGGCGCTGAATATGAGGTAACCGGCGCAACAAAACGCAAGCGTCGTCTGGTCTTTATCAATACCGTGAAAATCGAGGGTCGTGAGTATCTCCTTTTCCGGCCGGTAAAGAAAATCTCCAAGCTGATCAACGGCTAGTCGTCGTCCTGGCATCGCCTCTGATAGGGATTAAGGGTTCCACCCTCCGTCATGCCCGACAAGGCAACTCATCCTCGCGATTCGCTCCTCACCGACCTCACCTCGGATCGCCGTCCGTCGCCGGAGGAACTCCGCTGGGCCGAGCAGACCCTGGAACCTGCGCTCGCGAAGTCCCCCGAGCACGCCATCGGCAAGCCGACCGGCGTCAATCGCGATACATCCGGAGCCGCACGCTTCACCACCATTTCAGGTGCTCCCATTCGCCGCCTCTACACTGAAGCCGATCTGCCGGAAGATTGGCGCGAAAACCAGGACGCTTATCTCGGCGCGCCTGGTGAGCCGCCGTACACGCGCGGCCTGCAGCCCACCGGCTATCGTGGCCGCCTCTGGACCATGCGCCAGTTCTCCGGCTTCGCCTCGGCTGAAGAGACCAATCGCCGTTACAAATACCTGCTCGAAGGCGGAGCCGGCGGCCTCTCCGTCGCCTTCGACCTGCCCACGCTCATGGGCTGTGACTCCGACGACCCGAAGAGCGAAGGCGAAGTCGGCAAGTGCGGCGTCGCCATCGACTCGCTCGAAGACATGGAGACACTCTTCGCCGGCATCCCGCTCGCCACAACGACCGTCTCCATGACCATCAACTCGCCCGCCGCGGTTCTGTGGGCGATGTATCTGGTCGTCGCCGAGCGCCAGGGCGCCGACTGGCAGCAGGTTTCCGGCACCCTGCAGAACGACATCCTCAAGGAGTACATCGCGCAGAAGGAATATCTCTATCCGCCGGCGCCCTCCATGCGTCTCGTCGTCGATACGCTGGAGTTCGGCGCGCGCCACACCCCCCGCTTCAATCCCATCTCCATCTCCGGATACCACATTCGCGAAGCCGGTTCGACCGCGCTCCAGGAACTCGCCTTCACTCTGTACGACGGCATCGAGTATGTCGAATGGGCTCTCCGCCGCGGCCTCGCCGTCGATGACTTCGCCCCCCGCCTCAGTTTCTTCTTCAACGCCCACAACGACTTCTTCGAGGAGATCGCCAAGTACCGCGCCGCTCGCAAAATCTGGTATCGCGTGATGACCGAGCGCTTCGGCGCCAAAAATCCGCGGTCCACGTGGATGCGCTTCCATACACAGACCGCCGGCGTCTCGCTGACGGCACAGCAACCAAAGAACAACATCGCCCGCGTCGCGCTCCAGGCCATGGCTGCCGTTCTTGGCGGGACGCAGTCCCTCCACACCGACGGCTTCGACGAGGCCCTGGCGCTGCCCACCGAAGAAGCCGCGCGCATCGCGCTCCGCACCCAGCAAATCATCGCCCATGAGTCGGGCGTCGCCGACATCATCGATCCTCTCGGCGGCTCGTACTTCCTCGAAAAACTCACCCTCGACATGGAGCGCGACGCCTTCCGCATCTTCGAGAAACTCGACGCCATGGGCGGCATGGTGAAGGCCATCGAAGCCGGTTATCCGCAAAAGGAGATCGCCGAAGCCAGCTACGCCTACCAGCGCGCCGTCGAAGCCGGCGAGAAAATCATCGTCGGCGTCAATCAGTACGCCACTGGCGACCAGCCCACCCGCACCCTCTACATCGACGAGAGCGTACGCGATGCGCAGGCAGCCAGGCTCAAGGCGCTGCGTGCCAGGCGCTCCGGCGAAGCCGTCCAGCGCTCCCTCCACGCTCTCCGCCGCGTCGCAGCGCAGGAACCCGAGCCCGCTGCGAACGGCCTCTCCGCTGCCAATACCATGCCCTTCATTCTCGACTGCGTGCGCAGTTACGCCACCCTGGGCGAAATTTGCAACGCCCTGCACCAGGCATATGGCGGATGGGAAGAGGCCTGACACCGCCTCCTGCTTCATTCCTGTCGCAAAGCGATACGCTCCTTCGCTGCACCCCGCCTCAAACCGGATAGAATGCAACTGGCGTGAACACCGTCAAAGCGATCTACCCCGGCAGCTTCGATCCGGTGACCAACGGCCACCTCGACCTCATCGCGCGCGCCGCCAGCATCTTCGATCACCTGGTCGTAGCGATCCTGCGCAACTCCACCAAAAATCCGCTCTTCACCGTCGAGGAACGCGTCGCCATGCTCTCCGAGGGCACAGCGGAATTCGGCAACGTCTCCGTCTCCACCTTCGACGGCCTGCTCGTCGACTTTGCCCGCGAGCAGCGCGCACACGCCGTCGTTCGCGGAATTCGCGCCATCAGCGACTATGAGTACGAATTTCAGATGGCGCTCATGAATCGCCGTCTCTCACCCGACGTCGAAACCATCTTCCTGATGCCGGATGCGAAATACTCCTTCGTCAGCTCGCGCCTCGTCAAGGAAGTGTTCCGGCTCGGTGGCTCGGTCGAAGGGCTCGTCCCGAAGTTCGTCATCGAGCGCATGAAAGACAAGAGTCGCACCCGGATCGCCGAGTCGCTTCGCTAAGCGCTAACGAGCCCTGCTACTCTTCATCTCTTCAAAGGCACGAAGCGCCGCAGCGCGTGC
>DASZYN010000396.1:0-2823 GCA_035545435.1 Acidobacteriaceae bacterium
ACAAAAGCAGCGCACTCTCTTCGCTCTCGCTCTTTGCGGCAATCCCGACCTCATCTTCCTCGACGAGCCCACCGTCGGCATGGACATCGAGTCCCGCCGCGCCCTCTGGGACGAAGTCCGCGCCCTTTCCGCCGCCGGCAAAACCGTCCTGCTCACCACGCATTACCTCGAAGAAGCCGACATGCTGGCCCACCGCATTGTGGTCATCAACAAAGGGCACGTTGTGTGCGAAGGCACACCTGCTGAAATCAAGCATCGCGTCTCCGGCCGTCGCATTCGCTGCATCACGCAGCTGGACCCCGAATTCCTCGCAACCCTGCCCTCCGTCGCAGACGTTCAGCAGGATCGCGAAGCCGTCGTCATCCTCGCCGAACACCCCGAGCAGGTCGTCCGCGAAATGCTCCTGCGCGATGAGACCCTCCACGGCCTCGAAGTCTCCGCTGCCGCTCTCGAAGACGCCTTCCTCGCCCTCACCAGTTCGGAGCAGCCGCAAACCTGAAGATCGCCTTGTATCCGGCACGAATCAACGCGCACCCCATATCTGCCCGCTGTTGGCAGATGTGGGAGAGAAGATCTCAATCAGCCCATCCCCATTCGTGGGGCTTCAGCCCCACGAAGACGGTAGAAGCCCCGGGCTTTAGCCCGGGGAACAAGTCGCAGCAAGAAGAAGGGGCTTGAGCCCCGGAGTTTTGAAAGCACGATTCGAGGAGAAACATCATGGCCACCAACACAATCATCGCCGCGCCCCCCCTCACTTTCGGCTATTACGCGCGCATCTTCCGCAAGGAAACCCAATACGAATTCGTCCGCATGCTGCGCACGCGCACCTTCTCGCTCTCCGTCATCGGCTTTCCGGTGATGTTCTACCTCCTCTTCGGCACCTCGAACCGCCACAACATGTTCGCGCGCTACCTCATGCCCAGCTACAGCTGCATGGGCGTCGTCTCAGCGTGCCTGTTCGGCATCGGCATGGGCATCGCGCTCGAGCGCGCCCAGGGCTGGCTCGAACTCAAGCAGGCCAGTCCCATGCCGCGCTTTGCTTATCTCGCCGCCAAAACGCTCAGCTGCATGGCCTTCGCCCTGGTCATCGTTGCCACCCTGGTCACCCTGGGCGTGACGGTCGGCGGCGTCACTCTCACCGTCACAGAAGCTCTTCGCTTGGCCGCGGTCGTCCTGGCCGGATCCCTGCCGTTCACCGCCATGGGACTGCTCATCGCGCTGCTGGTTCCCCCCAACGCCGGGCCGGGAGTCATTAACCTCATCTACCTTCCCATGTCCTTCGCCTCCGGCTTCTGGATGCCCGTGAACTACCTGCCCCACTGGCTGCAGATCATCACTCCGGCTCTTCCGACCTACCACCTCGCCCAGATCGCCCTGAACATCTTTGGTTACGCCCAGTCCGGCAGCATGCTCGTGCACTGGGAAGCCCTCGCAGGATTTACCCTGTTGATGTTGGGCGCCGCATGGATCATCTTCATGCACAGCGAGGCGAAGGCTTGACGTCATCGGATCCCAAACCGGAAATCGAAGCCCCGCTCTGTCGGGCAGCCGCGCTGCCCGATTTCCTCGGCAGCCCCGTGGCTGAGATTCCCGAGACGGTTACGGGAAAGGTGCAGTCCGCCGAAGCAGATTTCCGTGGCAGCGTGTTCATGAAAGAACACGGCCATGGCCGCTTCTACGACTTCATCTGGCTGGTGTACTCCGTTTTCTTCATCTTCGACCCCATCCAGCAGCACAGCACCAAAGTATGGGTTGAGTTCGCCATTGCCTACGGCATCTTCCTGGCCATCTACTGCGGTCTGGTCTTCTCCCGTTCGCACCGTACCCAATACTGGCTCCTGGTTGGGATGGGCCTTCTCGCCATGGCCTACTATCCCTTCAACGGCGGCTCCTGCGGCATGTTCATCTACGTCGCAGCGTTCGTTCCGTTCATCGCGGAATCCATTTTGGTCAGCGTGGGCACTCTTATCGCCGCCACGCTTACCATGGCCGGCGAAGGCTACTACCTTCACATCTCGCCCTGGTCGTGGGGCATCTGTTCGTTCTTTGCTGTTGCGGTAGGCGCCGGCAACCTGCTCGCCGCCCAGCGGATGCGCGCCAACAAGAAGCTCGGCCTCGCGCACGAGCAGATCGCCCACCTCGCCAAGCTGGCCGAACGCGAACGCATCGCCCGCGATCTCCACGACGTCCTCGGCCATACGCTCTCCGTCGTCGTCCTCAAATCCGAACTGGCCGGCAAGCTCATGCAGCGCGATCCGGAGCGCGCCCGCCACGAGATCGGCGAGGTCGAGCAGATCGCCCGCAAAGCCCTGAGCGAAGTCCGCGAGGCCATCCGCGGCTATCGCTCCGAAGGCCTCGCCGCCGAAATCGCGCGCGCGAAGAAGACCCTCGATGCAGCCGGTGTCACCCTCGAATGCGGTGTGAAGCCTCCTCAGCTCGCACCCGCCGAAGAAACCGTCCTCTCGCTAATTGTGCGCGAGGCGGTTACCAATATCGTTCGCCACGCCCAGGCCAGCCACTGCCGTCTCGAATTCGCCTCCAATGGCTTCGGCACGGCTCTCACGGTCGAAGACGACGGACGCGGCGGCGTTCGCGAAGAAGGCAACGGGCTCCGTGGCATGCGCGAGCGCGTCGAATCCCTGGGCGGAAAACTTCGCATTGACTCCGGCCAGGGAACTCGCCTCCTCGTCGAGATTCCGCCACAAACCGTCGAGCCATCATGAAGAAGATCCAGGTGATCGTCGCCGAAGACCAGGCGATGGTTCTCGGCGCTCTTGCGGCGCTGCTTGAAACCGAGCCCGACATCGCTGTCTGCGGCCGCGC
>DASZYN010000397.1:0-5526 GCA_035545435.1 Acidobacteriaceae bacterium
TTGGTGAACGCCGACTGCAGAAGATTCAGGCCAACGAAGGCCGTGAGCCACAGCCAGTACGGGGAAAACCAGTGCGCCAGGGCGAGCGAGAGCAGAACGATGACCCCGGCCAGCAGACGAACGGCGCGTTCGACCGTCATGATGCAACCTCCTGATGCTCTATAGGAGCAGGTTGGACGTTCTTGTGAGCGTGAAGCATGTAATAGAGAACGGGAACCGCGGGCCAGGATAAGAAAGTGGAAGCGACGCCGCCCGCGATGAGCGAGAGGCCGAGGCCCTGAAAGATGGGATCGGCGAGAATGACGCTGGCGCCGACGATGACACCTGCGGCGGTGAGCAACACAGGACGCAGACGGATAGCGCCCGCGTCGATGACGGCTTCCGCCAGAGGCATGCCCTCGCGGCGGCGGAGTTCGATGAAGTCGACGACGATGATCGAAGTGCGCACGATGATGCCCGCGCCGGCGATGAAGCCGATCATCGATGTGGCGGTGAAGAACGCGCCGAGCATGGCGTGGGCGGGCAGGATGCCGACCAGCGTGAGCGGAATTGGAATCATGATCGCCAACGGCACGGTGAAGGACTTGAACCACCCGACGACGAGGACATAGATCAGGATGAGCACCGCGGCGAAGGCCAGGCCGAGGTCGCGGAAGACTTCGATGGTGATCTGCCACTCGCCGTCCCACTTCATGGAGAAGTGGTCGGTTGACTCGGGCTGGACGGAGTTATAGCGAGCGAGGGAGTAGCCATCGGGCAGCCGGAGCTGGTCGAGCGCGCGGTTCATCTTCATGATCGCGTAGACCGGGCTTTCTTCGGCGCCGGCCACATCGCCCGTTACGTAGATCACGCGCTTCAGATTCTTGTGGTAGATGTCCGGGGCGAGGGTGGTGTGCTCCACGCTGACCAGCTCGCGGAGGGAGACCATGCTGCCGTTGCTGCCGCGCAGGCGGATGTTTTCGAGGCCCTGTTCGGAGGAGCGCTCGGCGCGGTCGAACTCGACGGTGGCAGGAACGGCCTCGCGCGATTCGGGCACGTGCAGCAGGCCGGCCTGCGCGCCGGAAGTGGCCAGCGCCAGGGTCTGCGCCACCTCGGCGACGGGAATTCCGTGCAGCGCCGCCTTCGCTTCGTCCACGCGCAGATCCAGTTGCGACTGCGGATCCTGCATGTACCAGTCGGCGTCGACGACGCCCTGGGTTTGCCGAAACACCTGCCTGACCTGGCGGGCGACATCGATTTGGCCGTCGAGGCTCGGTCCATAGATTTCGGCCACCAGGGTCTGCAGCACCGGCGGCCCCGGCGGGACCTCGGAGACCTGAAGGCGCGCGCCCCAAGCCTGGGCAATGCTGTTCAGGTCGGGGCGCAGCCGGCGCGCGATGGCGTGGCTCTGCGCGCTGCGCTCACCAGCCGGCAGGAGGTTCACCTGGATGTCGGCCTGGTTGGGCTGGCGGCGAAGATAGTAGTGGCGGACGAGGCCGTTGAAATTGAAGGGGCCTGAGGTGCCGGAGTAAATCTGATAGTTCTCGACCTCTGGTTGCCGGCTCAGATAAGCGCCCAGCGACTGCGCGACGTGGGTGGTCTGCTCCAGCGGCGTTCCGTCGGGCATGTTGACGATGACCTGGAACTCGCTCTTGTTGTCGAAGGGCAGCATCTTGACGAGGACGGCCTTCATTGGCACCAGAGCGCAGGCAAGCAGCAACAGCAGAACAACGACCCCGAGGAAGGTCCAGCGCGTGCGCGCCGTCCGCATCAGCCGATGCATGACGCGCCGATAGAAGCGAACCAGCCAGCCTTCTTTTTCCGGCGTGAGCGTGTGCGCGCCGGCGAGATGTCTGCGCCCCAGCAGGCGCAGCGCGGCCCAGGGTGAGACCACGAAGGCAACGACCAGAGAGAAAAGCATCGCCACCGAAGCGCCGACGGGAATCGGCCGCATGTAGGGGCCCATGAGCCCGCGCACAAAGGCCATGGGCAGGATGGCCGCGATGACCGTGAACGTGGCGAGGATGGTGGGATTGCCGACTTCGGCCACGGCTTCGGCGGCGACTTCACTGAGCGGACGGCGCGCGTTGATGGGCATGCGGAAGTGGCGCACCATGTTTTCGACGACGACGATGGCATCGTCGACGAGGATGCCGATGCTAAAGATGAGCGCGAACAGCGTGACGCGGTTCAGGGTGTAGCCCAGCAGATAGAACACGGCCAGGGTCAGTCCCAGGGTGACCGGGATGGCGAGCAGAACGACGCCCGACTCACGCCAGCCGAGGAACAGCGCGATGAGGATGGTGATAGAGAGGGTCGCCAGCAGCAGGTGTTCCAGCAGCGTGTCGGATTTCGCTTTTGCGGTGGCGCCGTAGTTGCGCGTGGTGGTGATGGTGAGATCGGCGGGGAGGGAGACGCCCTTCATCGCCTGTACGCGGGCCAGCGTGGCGTTGGCGATGTCGGTGGCGTTGGTGCCCTTACGCTTGGCGACGGTAATCGTGACCGCCGGATATTCTTTGGCCGCCGCGGCGCTGCCGTGTCTTTGCGCGGATCCGAACAGCACATAGTCCTGCGCCTCGGCAGGACCATCGACGATGCGGCTGGCGACATCACGCAGATACACCGGCTGGCCGTTGGCCACGCCGAGCACCACGTTCTCCAGATCGCGGGCGTCGCGAAAGAGATTGCCCGCGTCGACGCGGACTTGCTGGTTATTTTCGGCGAATTCTCCCGCCTGGGTGCGGGCATTCGCTGCCTGCAGTCGAGCGACGACGTCCCCGGCTGAGAAGCCGAAGCCGGCCAGCTTTGTGCTGTCGAGAATCACACGCATCGCCCGCGGCTGGCCGCCGAGCACCTTCGTCTCGGAGACATCGGGGATTTGGCGGATGGTGTGCTCGACCTCGTCGGCCATTTGGCGCAGCTGATAGCCGGTGTAATGTTCACCCCACAGGGTCAGCGCCAGGATGGGAACGTCGTCGATGGAGCGGGCCTTGATGAGCGGCTGCGATGCACCCTGCGGCATGCGGTCGGCGCTGGAGTAGAGCTTGCTGTAGACCTTCACCAGCGCGTCTTCCTGAGAAGTACCGACGAGGAAGCGGACGATCACCAGGCTCTGCCCCGGGCTGGAGATGGAGTACACATATTCCACGCCGGGGATTTCATGCATCAGGCTCTCAACAGGATTGGTGACGCGCTGCTCGACCTCCTGGGGCGAGGCTCCCGGCATCGCTGTCATCACATCGAGCATCGGCACCAGAATCTGCGGTTCTTCTTCGCGCGGGATGGCGATGACGGCCAACAGACCCAGAGCCAGCGCAGCGGCGATCGTCAGCGGCGTGAGCTTCGAATTGATGAACGAGTGCGCCAGCTGTCCGGCGACGCCATGGCTTCCCCTTTTCATGGTTGCGCCCCGTTCGCCGGCTGGATGAGGCGTCCGGCCAGATCGCGATCGCCGGGCTTGTCCACGAGCGCTTCACCGGCGGCCAGGCCGGACAGAACCTCCACCTCATCGCCGTGCCGATTGCCGAGGGTCACGTAGCGCAGCTGGGCGATGCCGTCGGCGTCGAGTGCGTACACGCAGGCGAGCGAGCCGCGCATCACAACCGCCGACTGGGGCGCCAGGATCATGGACTTCACGGCGCCGGGAAAGCTCGCAGCCGCGTACATTCCGGCGCGCAGATTCTTTGTTGGTGGCAGGTCCAGCTTGACCAGGAAGCTGTGGCTTACCGGATCGGCGGCGGGCACAATCTCGGCGACCGTACCGTTAAGGTCCGCGTCATGGATTCCCCCGGCGCTCACCGGCACTTTCATGCCGATGTGCACAGCGCCGATGATTGACTCGTCGACGGTGGTGAAGACCTGCAGGGGGCCCTCGCGATCCAGCTGCAGCAGCGGTACACCCGGGACAGCGAGCGTTCCAGGATCCGCCAGGCGTGCCGTGATCACACCGGCGAACGGCGCATGCAGCGTGGCGTAGCCGAGCTGGGTCCGCGCACCTTCGACTGCAGCCTGGGCTCCCCGGCTCTGTGCTTCCAGTGCCTGCAACTGCAGGGTCGCGCCCTGGGACCGCTTCTCTACCTCATCGAATTCCTGCGGGCTGACGCTCTTCTGTGCTTTCAGAATCTCGTAACGCGCCAGGGTTCCGGCGGCCAGCTGCGCGTTGGCCTGCGCAGCGGCCCGCTGCTTCTCCAGCGCCGTTTGCGCGGCGGTCGTCTGGCCGAGCGCCGACTGCATCGCGGCATCGTCGAGCGTCGCCAGCAGTTGTCCGGCACGCACATGGCCCCCAGCCTGGACCTGCACGCTGCGAAGACGCCCCGGCACCTGGGCGGAGATCATCGCTGTCTCCTTTGCGTGAACCGTTCCCGTCATCTGGATCGTCTGCGCCGTGTTGGCGGCGGCGCTGTGCACCAGCTGCGCCTGCGCAGTGGGCGGCGCGGCCGGAACGGGGGCGGAACGCGAGCAACCCAGCGCGATCCAGGCTGAAACGATCGCCGAAGCAAGGTACAAAGAGCGTTTCATTGCAGAGTCTCCGCGGTGTCAGGAGTCAGTTGTCCGGTGGCGTAGAGCAGAGCTGCCCAGGCCACCGTGTTTCCATAAGCGGCATGCCAGTAATTGTTCTGGCTCTGCCGCTCGGCATCCTCGGCATGGAGCAGATCGGTCATCGTTGCCAATCCGGCATCGTAACGGTTGTGCAGGATGCGCAAACCCTCAGCGGCCTGTTCCATCGCAGCGCGAGAGGCGGCGACCATGCGCTCCGTGGTCTGGTGTCCTGTAAACGCGCGGCTCACAGCCAGGCGAATCTGCTGTTCCTGACTGCGCTCCTCGGCCGCGGCCTTCGCCTGAGCGGCGCGTGCCTCGGCAAAATGCGCACGCTTCGAGAGCGGCAGGATATCGAGAGTGAGCTGTACCCCGGCGACCCAGTTGTTGCCGCCGTCACCGGCAAAGGTCGGGCGGTCCGTTTCCCAGTTGCCCGAGGCGCTCAGCTGCGGAAAGAAATCCGATCGCGCCGCCTTCGCCGCCTGTTCCTGCGCAGCGGTCTGTTTCCGCAGGGCGGTCAGATCCGGGCGCGCCGCAAGCGCCCTGGCGAGGTCTTCCTCGAACGCGCCGCCGGAGAAAGTTTTTGCGTCGATTGGTTGTAGTTGCGGCCGCGGGTTCACGGCACCACCCATCGCAGTTTCCAGCTCCGCCCATGCCGTCTCCACGGACCCTTGGGCAGCAATGTTCTCCTGCTGCCGCGCGGCGAGGTTCACCTGCGCCGACAGGAGATCGGAATCGATGGCTAATCCCGCCTTCACCCGCGTGCCAGCATCACGAACCAGGGCTTCGGCGGTGTCCTGCTGATGCTGTGCGAGGTCGAGTTGCCGCTGTGCGTGCAAGACAGCCTGGTAGGCCTGCACCACCTGGAAGACGATGCCCTGATCGGTGGCCTTCTCCACCGCGGCCGCGCTCTCGGCTCCCAGCCGGGCAGCATGGATCTGTTGCTGCGTCTCGAATGCGTTGAAGATCATCCACTGGCCGGTGAATCGCGTGGCGAAGTTGCCGGTCGGC
>DASZYN010000398.1:0-17096 GCA_035545435.1 Acidobacteriaceae bacterium
ACTGTTCCTGATCGCACAGGATCAGCCAGTTGCCATTCAGTCGGGTCTTCTCCTGAAGCTCAACTTGTTTCCATTCGAGCGTGCAGATTTCTGTCTGTGGCGCTGACGGAGTGAGTTTGCGAAAGCGAAAGCCGGAGAGCCGGGCGAGCAGGGAGCCGTCGACGCGAAGGACCGTCACATCCGCGGCGATAGTGCGATCATCCAGCCAGCGTGTGCGCACATGGCTCCAGCTGCGCTCACCGGGAGGTCCGTACAACTCCACGCGCTCGGCACTCGCCGGCAGATACATGCCTTCGCCGCCGGCCGCTGCGCCCACCACCTGGAGACACGCATCCAGCCACCAGGGCGATGACTGCCATTCGGTTTCATCGGTTGCTAACGTCAGGGCAATTTCCCCCAGCGCCTCTCCCTCACCACTCCAAAGCCCGTCCACTCCGCGGAACCGCTCTCCAAAATGGATTCCCCGCGTTGCCATCCCGGAATAAAAGGCCTCTCTGCCGGCCCTTTGCCGCAGCCGACGCCGCAATGCATCGACATCTTCCCCTTCGCTTTTGGATTTCTCTGCCGGCCGCAGCCATGCCTCTGCAACGCGCTCCCAATTCCTCTCGGTGCCTTCGGCGTAGATCCGCACACGGCTTCGACCCGCCGTCTCCTCCTCTACTGTCACCTGTACACGCCGGTCTTCCGCGATTTCCAGCCGAGTCTGCAGCGAAAGTTCTTCGAGGACACACGCCGTGCCCAGCGTGTCGGCGCCTGCTTCCAGCATCAGCTCAATATGCCCGGTGGCAGGCAATACTGCTTCACCCTCGACCTCATGCTCGCCGATCCAGCCGTCAGGCTGGAGGCGGGTTTCGTACTGAGCCCGCACTCCGGCCACACGCAGGCGCCTTCCCAGCATTCCCCGTCCCGTAGCGTCTCCGATTCCCCGCGTCTCTTTGCTGTGCTCGATCCAATACCGCTCACGCTGAAATGGATACTTCGGCAACTGCGCGCGACGCAGACGACGCGCGCCACACCGCTGCTTCCAGTCCGGCTTCGCTCCCTGCGCCCACGCCTCGGAGATTTGCCACGGTGTTGCCGAGGCATCGACATGAGGCGCTCCGCGCTGGCCAGCACTGATGTGGCCTGAACTGATGCCTCCGATCATGTCGCCACGCAGCCACGCTCGCAGCTTCCCTGCTGCCTCCGTACGATTGCCGGCCACAACCGCCAGCCGTTCACTCATCGCTGCACGACCCATTCCAGCCGTGTGGCAGATCTCCGCCCAGCTCCACTCTGCTTCTGTTTCCAGGAATCCCGTGTATCGCTCGGCCAGTTCTCGCAACGCCGCTTCGTTCCGGGCGGAGATCACCAAAACATCTTCGCCTTCGCCAGTTTCGCTTGTTGCTTCCCGGCTCCGGCCTTCCACCACCACGTGCGCGTTGGTTCCGCTGAATCCGAACGAACTTACGCCTCCGATACGCCGTCCTTCGATCGGCTCCCAGGCATGACTTTCCGGAATCACTTCGAGCGGCAATTCCTGCCAGGGCACATGGCTGCTGGGCCGCCGCCAGTGCACCTGTCCGGGTATCTTGCCGTGCTCGAGACTCAACACCAGCTTGATCAGCCCCGCAATGCCGGCCGCCGACTCCAGATGGCCGATGTTGGACTTTACCGATCCGATTGCCAGCTTGTTCTGACGGCCGGAGAAGACCGTGCCCAGCGCCTCTGCCTCGATCGGATCGCCCAGCTTCGTCCCGGTTCCGTGCGCTTCAATGTAGCCCACCTGTCGCGCTTCGATTCCCGCACGACGATGCGCTTCCCGCAATAACGCCTGTTGCGCGAGGCCATTCGGCACGGTCAATCCGCTGGAGGCGCCGTCCTGATTCACCGTCGAACCGAGAATCACAGCCAGCACGCGATCTCCGGCCGCCTCTGCGTCGCGAAGGCGTTTCAGCACCACCACGCCGCACCCTTCTCCACGTACAAATCCATCGGCCTCGTCGTCAAAGGCCGCACAGATGCCGCGCGGAGACAGCATGCCCCATTGCGAAGCGATGATGAATCCCTCTGCGCTCGCAACCAGATTCACTCCAGCAGCAAGAGCCACGCACGACTCACCATCGCGCAAACTACGACAGGCCCGATCGACGGCCACCAGTGAGGAGGAACAGGCTGTATCGATGGCAACAGCCGGGCCACTGAATCCATAAAAGTAGGCGAGCCGTCCTGCAGCTGCATTGAGTGCCGTTCCCTGGAGCGTGTAAGCCGACAATTGCTCGGACGGAAGAGAGCGTTGTGCGCACTGGCCGTACTCTGAAGCGCTGATTCCGAGGAAGACTCCGGCATCGGCGCCAGCGAGATTCTTTGGATTGATGCCTGCGTCTTCCAGGGCCTCCCAGCTCACTTCCAGCAACAGCCGCTGCTGCGGATCCATGGCCGCAGCCTCGCGCGGTGCGATTCCGAAGAATTCGGCATCGAACGCGTCGGGGCGATCCAGCAGGCCTGCCCATCGGCTGTAGGTTCGGCCAGCTTGCGCGGGATACGGTGTGAAGATCGGCTCCAGATCGATACGCCACCGGGGAATTTCTTTGATTGCGTCCCGTTTTCCTTCGAGCAGATTCCAGAAGTCTTCCGGACTGGAGGCACCGCCGGGGAAACGGCAAGCCATGCCGACGATGGCAATCGGCTCGCGCGCGGCGGTTTCCAGTTCCTCCACGCGCTGCCGCAGCTGGCGGAGGGCGAGAAGTGTCTGCTTGTCTGCGGACAAGGGCGATGGATGACTCATCTCAGCTCCTTCGCCAGAGTCTGCTGCACGGCAGCCAGCTCTTCCTCGATGGCTGCACGCGTCTGGTCGTCGTCCATCGCGATCAACTTCGTCAGATCATCCCTGGTTTCAGTTCGCGCAGCGGACGGAACGATTCCGGGTTCATGACCAAAAAGCCGGGTGTGCAGAAATGCCGCAAGGGCAGCCAGCGTCGGGTAGGTCAGCGTCATCGTGCCAGGCAGCCGAAGTCCGGTTCTTTCTTCCAGACGACGCTTGAGCCGCACGGCCATGAGGGAATCCATCCCCATAGCAAAGAGACCACGGTCTTCCTGCAGCGGGTCCTCCGGCCGCATGGCGAAAATTCCGCGAGCCTCTGCGGCGACGAGATCAAGAAGACGGTTTTGCTGCTCGGCGGCCGGTAACGAATGCAACGCGTCGACCCAGGCAGCCGAACCGGCATCGTCTTTTGCACGCAGTTTCTCATCGGCTTCACGGAGGACGGAAGAGACGAGTGCGTCCCGACCTCGCAGGGCCAGTGCCGGCCCGAGGATCTCCCAGTCCACGTGGGCGACTATGCCTCGGCTTCGCCCTTCGCGCAGGAGCGCTGCCAGCCCCGAAAGAGCAGCCTGCGGCTGCATAGCGACGAAACCAGATTTCTCGATGAGGGCTTGTTGTGGGCCTGTGTGGTCCGACTCCCAGGAGCCCCATTCAACACAAACTGCTGGCAGTCCCAGGGCGCATCTCGCTTCCACCACACTTTGCAGCGAGCTGTTGGCGGCAGCGTAGATTGCTCCGTTACGGAGACCCAAAGTGGCCGCGGCCGAGCTGAACAGCACAAAGAAGTCAAGCGCCCGCTCGCGGGTACAGCGATCGAGGACACGCGCGCCCTCCAGCTTGACGCGAAAGACATCATGCACATCTTCCTGCGACGCTTGTTCTGCGGGCGAAAAGCGCACATGGGCCGCGGCATGAATCACACCCGCCGCGGGCAGGCCGCGCGCATCCATCTCAGCAAACAATTTCGCCACCTGCGTCTCGTCCGCGACGTCGCAGACACAGGTTCGTACGTCGATTCCGTCTGCGCGCCATTCATCAAGGCGCACCAGCATGTGCGGCTTTCCCATCACCGATGGGTCGCGTCTGCCTGCGAGGACCAGGTGCCGCGCACCCGCGGCGAGCAGCCACTCGGCTACGTGTATGCCGATGCCACCGAAGGCACCTGTGATCAGGTAGCTGCGGTCCTCGCGCAGCTGCAAAGGCGCACCAGGACGCAGATTGTCGCGACACAGGCGGGACACCCAGCGACGGCCATCGCGCAGCAGAACATTGTCCTCGCCGTCGCCTGCCTCGATCTCATGGAGAACATCGACAGCGCTTCCGGCACCCGCAGTGATGACGCCACCCATTCGATCCGGGTGCTCGAGTGCGACGACTCGTGCAAATGCCTTCAGGGATGAGGACAGCGACGCGTCGGGATTTGCCAGTTGCTGTCGCGGCTCCATCACAAACCATAGTTGCGCCGATCCTTCGCACGAAAGAAGCTCCTGCACCACGCTGAGAGACTTGCTTATCAGCTCCGAGAGTTCATCCTGCTGCGGAAAACAGACTACGAAGCGCCGACCTTTTCCGATGCAATGGGAAAGCATTTCTGCCATTGGCCTTTGCACGGAGATTCCGGGCTGATTTGCAAAGTCCTCGACCAGTTCCTCTCCACGGCTCCGAATTGCAGCAGCGATCTGACGTCTGAGCTCCGATTCGCGCCCCAGCAGGATCCAAAGAGGGCGCTCCGTGGCGTGCGACGACGAGCGTGGCTCCAGATCTTTCTCCACAAAGTCCACCGAGTAGAACCAGTCGCTGGGAGCAGCGGAGCCCGGTTGCGCACGTAAAGACAAATTCCTGGCAGCCGGACCCACGGCTTGTGCGGCGGACGCTCCCTCAATCCAGTATTCCCTGCCCTGGAACGGGTAAAGCGGGAGGTCGACGACTTCGGAGGGTTCGGGGAAGAAGATCTTCCAGTCGACATCGCCACCCTTCTCCCAAAGCATTAAATGCTCGTCCGTTTGCGTGCCGTGCGACCGACTGTGCAAGTCCGGTGCGGCGAGCCGCTGCCGAAGCAGGTGTGCAATCTCCCCGGGCTCGTTGCCCTGAACCGCCATGCGAAACGGATGAGCGGTCCGTCGAATCGTGCTGGTGTAACTGATCGCGCGCAGTTCTTTTGGATCCGCAGAGTCGAGGCGATTGGCAAACCGCTCCGCCAGCTGACGCAAGGCCTCATCTGTCTGTGCTGAAAGTGCGATCGGCCATGGGCCTGATTGACTTGCTGATTGCGCTACTGCGGACGCTTCTTCAACCACTACATGAACATTTGTGCCGCTGAATCCAAATGAGCTGATACCGGCGATGCGCGGTTGATTCGTCGGCCAGGCGCGCCCTTCACGAGGAATCTCGAGTCCGGAGCCCTCCACAGCCAGGTGCGGATTCAGTTCCTGCAGGTTTGCCACCGGAGGCAGCCAGCGGCGGCGCAGAACCATGACGGTCTTAATGAGTCCTGCGATACCAGCAGCTCCTTCGAGATGAGCCAGGTTTGCCTTGACGGCCCCCAGGGTGCACGGAGCCCGACGTGTTCCTTTGAAAATCGCCGCGATCGCCTCAACTTCAATCGGGTCGCCGAGAGGCGTGCCGGTGCCGTGTGTCTCGATGTAGCCCACGTCGGCAGGCTGAACACCGGCATCGGCCAGGGCACGCTGGATCACACGCTGCTGTGCCAGGCCATTGGGCGCGGTGAGGCCGTTGGTGCGGCCGTCCTGATTCATTGCGGAGCCGCGAATCACTGCGAGAATGCGATCACCGCCCTGTTGAGCTGTTGAAAGCTTCTTCAGCACGACGACGCCGCAACCCTCGCCCCGACCCATGCCCTGAGCGCGCGCATCGAAACTGCGGCAATGACCGTCGGGCGAGAGGAGCTGGAGCTGCGAAGCCGCGATGGTCGAACCTGGCGACAGCAACAAATTGACTCCGGCGACCACAGCCGCGGTGCAGTCGCCGGCACGCAGGCTGCGACAGGCCAGATGGACAGCAGCCAGCGAAGATGAGCAGGCTGTGTTGACGACCACAGCCGGACCATGCAGGTCGAGCCAGTAGGCAAGGCGACCGGCGATCATATCGTGTGCTGTGCCGGTTGCCGACCACGCATCCAGGGTCTCCACATCCGCAAACTGCATGCCCTGGTAGTCGCTGCTGAGGTTGTGGACGCCAACGAAGACGCTGGTGTCTGTACCCGTGATCGTTGCCTTCGTTAAACCCGCATCTTCCAGCGCGTGCCAGGCTGTTTCGAGGAAAAGTCTTTGCTGCGGATCCATGCGCACGGCTTCGCGCGGAGTGATGTCGAAGAAGGCGGCATCGAAGCGGCGGACGTTATCCAAAAACGCGCCCTGTGCGGTATTGATCTTTCCTGGTGAGGCGGGATCGGAAGCGAAGTAGTCCGCTCCGCTCCAGCGATCGGCAGGAACAGGACCGACCGCATCGCGACCTTCGGCGAACATCTTCCACAATTTCTCCGGATCGGAGCCCGCGCCAGGAAACTGGAAGGCCATGCCAACAATGGCAATGGGCTCACGTAGGCTCGCCGCCTCGGCGGCAGCCAGTCGCGTCCGGAGATCACGGATGATTTTGCGAGCGTGATCCAGAAGCTCATCGTTGTGACTGGAGGTCATGGCGCCCCTGCCTGCGCATTCAGTAGCGATTCCGCCTCCAGCAATTCGGCCTCAAGCATCTCTGCGGCAGAGAGGACTCCGACCTGCGCGAGCACGGCTTCCTCTACAGCAGGAAGCTCAGCGAGCTGTGGCCGACGTTCCTCCGGCCCGCTCTTCTGGCGTTTCTCCTCCAGCCTTTTCTGGAGAAATTCCGCGAGCTTGGCGACGGTTGGGTAGTTCCACACCAGAGTCGCGGAGAGCTTGGTGTGCAGATGGCGTTCGAGCCGGTTGCGCAGTTCCAGAGCCATCAGAGAATCGAGGCCGAGAGTGCGAACGGGCTTGTCTTCAGGAACGCGCTCGACATCCAGACGCAGGACCGCTGCAACCTGTTGACGCAGCCACGCGACGAGGCGATTGCGCAACTCGTCGCCCTGGATCGAAGCAAATTCTGCCAGCTGGTCACTGTCTGTGCGGGACACGTTGTCGCTGGAGCGTCGCAGTGAATTCAGAAAGCCGGAACGAGCCGATGCCGGGGACGCGGCACACCAGCGATCCGCATCGAAAATCATGGCCGCGGCCTGAATGGGCATTCCGGCAAGGATCCGGGTGAAAAGCGCCTGCCCAAACGCTGGACGCAGAGGGATCAAGCCCTGGCTTTCCAAACGGGCGCCGCGGTTCAGGGCCGCCGCTGCGAGTCCAACCTCGCTCCATGTGCCCCAGTCGATGCTCACAGCGGGAATCTTTCGCGAGCGCTGGCGATGGGCCAGAGCGTCCAGCATCGCATTCGCGGCCGCATAGTTGCCTTGTCCGGCGGTTCCCAGCACGCCGGCAGCAGAGGACGTGTAGACGAGGAAATCCAGTTGGCCCGGTTTGAGCGATGCATCGATCGCCAGGGCACCAGCTACTTTCCCAGCCATCACACGGTGGAACTTCTCCCGAGAGAGATTCGCTGCTACCGCATCGTCGAGGACTCCGGCCGCATGCACAATCCCGCGAAGGGGCTGCGGAGCGGACACCAATCGGGCGAGCAGAGCCATCACGGCGGTTGCATCGCTCATATCTGTCTGGCGGATTTCGACCTGCACACCACGATCCTGCATCCGAGAAATTGCCGCTGTCGCAGCAGCTGATGGCGCACTTCTCGACGTCAGCACCAGATGCCTGGCTCCCTGCTCCACCATCGCATCGGCGATCGCGAGACCGACTCCGCCGAGACCACCTGTAACCAGGTAGCTGGCGTCAGCGTGCAGGCGATCCGACTTGATGCGAATTTCGGTTTTGGGGTCGTTCATGGACAGGACGACTTTGCCGATATGTGCGGCGCGGGCCAGATGCTGGAATGCATCGCCAGCGACGGAGACCGGAAAGACGGTGGTCGGCGAGGGACGGAAATCACCAACAGCAAAATGATCCATCAGCTCGCGGAGCAGTTCGCCCACCATGGCGCGACGTGCTTCGACGGCATCCGCCAAATCCACGGCAAAGTAGGAAAGATTCCTGAGGAACGGCCGCATGCCGAGCCGACTGTTCTCCCACAGATCGCGCTTGCCGATTTCCACGAAGCGTCCATAGGGGGCCAGAGCGTCGAGACTGGCCGGAATCGCAGGCCCCGCCAGGGAGTTCAGCACGACATCGACGCCGCGGCCGTTTGTCTCGGCGAGAATCTGCCGGGAAAAATCCAGCGACCGCGAATCCATCACGTGGCACACGCCGAGCTGCCGTAAATATTCTCGCTTCTCGTCGGATCCAGCGGTGGCCCAGACCTCTGCGCCAATCCATTGCGCGACCTGAATGGCCGCCAAACCAACACCACCCGCGGCAGCATGGATCAGGATCTTCTCATCTTTCGCGAGGCGAGCGAGCTTCACCAATCCGTACCAGGCGGTCAAAAACACGCACGGGATGCCTGCTGCTTCAGCAAACGTCATCCCCTGGGGCTTGCGCGCAACCAGCATCTCCGGCACACGCACGTGCGAGGCGAGCATTCCGGTATGCCGGAAAGACGGAGAGATGGCGAGGACCGAATCACCAGGCCGGCAGGTGCTGACTTTCTCTCCCACTCGCACAACGGTGCCGGCACACTCTCCGCCGAAGTGATCGCTGGACAGGGCCTCATTGAGGCCCATGGCTCGCAGAACATCGAGGAAGTTCAGCCCGGCAGCCTCCACGGCGATTTCTACTTCATCTCCGGATGGCGGATCCGCGGGAATGGTGCGCAACTCAAGGCTCGACAGCGAACCGGGCACACTCTGCTGAATTTCGAAGGCCTCGTCGGGGCGCAAATCTCCTGGACGCAGACGCTCACTTTCTGAGGAAGCCCAGGGATGCAGTTCAGCGCCGAACAGGCTATCGCCGCGAACAGCAACTCGGGTTTCTTCACGGTTCTGCAGCAAAGCCGCGGCCACTGTTTCCATCGCGCGCTCCGGCGGATTCGCCGGCAGATCGATGCAGCCGATCGGAATCGACGGATATTCATGGGCCACCGCAGCAAACATGCCCCATGCTCCCGCCGTCATAACGTTCTCGACGGATTCCCCTGCAACCGCCTGGGTGCCGCGCGTCAGCAGCCAAATCCGGGCAACTCCCTGTTCCGCGAGTGCGGCGGTGAGTGCCGCCCCTTCGGCCAGGACTTTCTCGATATCCGCGAGCGATGTGCTGACCGGCAAATCCAGAGGCGCCAGCCACACTGCGCCTGCGCCACCGATGGGCAGCGTGGCGTTCAGGATTGCATCCGGCGTGGTGCGGACGGTATGAGCATTCTTCAGTTGAAGGGCGCGGCTGAGTTCGTTTGCGGTCTCATCTCGGCCACCAATGAGAATCCACCGCTGAATGACAGGAGAAGACGAAGTCATCGGAGGCAGTCTGTGCCACTCGAGCGCATATAGAGCGTCAGCTGGGTTTTCGTGACGCTCCAGGGGGCGCATCTCCGCACCGTGAATCGTGAGCAGAGCTAAACCGGTGGAATCGAAGAGCGTTATGGTTCCACGTAAGGCGGCTGAATCGGCAGTCGCTCGCACCAGCAGCCGTGTGACGCTCGCGGGAGGATCGGCAGTGTGCATTTCCAGTCGTTCGAATGCAACCGGCAAAAGCAGCTCACGGGTTCCGCTGACATCGATTAAGAGGTGAGCCAGGACCTGAAGCGCACCATCGAGTGTGGCCGGATGGAGCCAGTATTCTCCGCGGGGCTGATCGGCTCGAATCTGCCCGAGTACGGTGTGATCCTGGCGGAGCATCCAGTCAACGCAGCAAAAAGCCGGCCCGAAGTCGTATCCCAGCTCGCCCATACGCTGGCTGTGCAGCGTCCCTGTGATCGTGTGCGCTGCAAGCTCTGCGTCTTGCCATTGAGCAACATCGGAAAAAGAGAATGTCTCAGCCGAACCGCGGCGTATCCGGCATTCGCCGGTTTGCTGCCAGGTGACAGTTCCCTGCTCGCGGCCGAAGAACTGCAGCGCGCGGGATTCGGACGTCTCGGGCAGGGCGATCATTTGCATATCGACCGCGGTTCCGGACGACACAACCAGCGCCTCCGTCAGAGCGATCTGCTCGACGACGGCGGCTGAGCCGAAGAGC
Source organism: Acidobacteriaceae bacterium (assembly GCA_035545435.1). Taxonomy (GTDB): domain Bacteria; phylum Acidobacteriota; class Terriglobia; order Terriglobales; family Acidobacteriaceae; genus Palsa-343. The sequence goes on from DASZYN010000398.1 coordinate 10,009, forward strand.
CCTTTTCCGGCGGCAATTGCCATTTCGACCCAGGCGCTCGCCGGAACCAGAACGGTCCCGCCAACCTGGTGATCGCGCAGCCAGGGATGCGTCTCGACGGAAACCGTGCCCGACCAGATGCGTTCGCCGGAGGCCGTTGTGACTGGTTCGCCCAGCAGCGGGTGACCGCCGGAGCGCCGCGTTTGCAGCGCGCCTTCCATCCAAAAACGTTCGCGCTGCCACGGGTAAGCAGGGAGCGAGACTACATTGCCCTCCGGAAAGAGAGTCTTCCAGTCGACCTCCGCACCAGCGGCAAACAATCGCCCCAGCGACAGCAGGGCCGTTGCCGTTTCCGGTTCCTCACGACGCAGTGAACCGACTACCAAAGCGTTGGTGCCGATTTGAGCCGCCGTCTGCTCCACAAACGGAACAAGGATCGGATGCGGACTCATCTCGACAAATGTGTTGAAGCCCTGACGCATGAGATCGCCGATGGCGTCGGCAAAAAGAACCGGGTTTCGCAGATTGTCGACCCAGTAGCGGCTGTCCATGCGGGCGCCATCCACTAAGGAGGCGCGAACGGTCGAGTAGAGCGGAACGGAGCCCGAATGCGGATTGACTGTCGACAATTGAAGAAGAAGATCGTCGCGCAGGACATCCACGTGGGGACTGTGGGAGGCCACATCGACCCGCACCCAGCGGCAGAATACATCGCGGCTTTCCAGCCTATTTACGATCTTGTCGAGAGCTTCGGGATCGCCGGCAAGAACGGTCGAGCGCTCGCTGTTACAGACCGCAACGGAGATCTTTCCTTCCTCTCCGGCGATGGCTTGCTCGGCCTCGTCGCGAGTCAACTCCACGACGGCCATGGCGCCCTTACCCGCAACGCGCAGCAACAGCGCGCTCCTGCGGCAAATCACCTGGACGGCATCGCGAGGAGAGAGTATTCCGGCAACGCAGGCTGCGGCCACCTCGCCCATGCTGTGTCCTACAACTGCGTCCGGATGCACTCCGCAGGATTTCCACCAGTCTGCGAGCGCGACTTCCATCGCGAAGAGTGTCGGCTGCACGACGTCGATGCGCGAAAGCCGTTCTTCCAAAGATGGGTCTTCCAGTTGCTTCAAAACAGACCAGCCTGTTTCTTCGGCGATGAGTGGGTCGAGTGTTTCAATCGTGCTGCGAAAAGCCGCGCTGGTGCGCAGCAGGTCCCGGCCCATGCCCACCCACTGCGAACCCTGACCGGGAAAGACGAAGGCGACCTTTCGCGGCGCATCTGCGTTGCCTGCGGCAAGAAACGCGGGCTCGTCCCCAGCCGCGAAAGCCACGAGCTGTTTACGGATTTCTCCGGCATCGGAACCCACCACTGCCAGCCGGTGCGGCAGATGGGTTCGGCGCCGCGCTGCCGTATAGACCAGATCTGCGAACGAATCGCCGGGTGTCTCCAGCCTCTCGATCGCCTGGGCGCAGTCAGCCGCACGCCTGCGGAGTGCCGCTGCGGAAGCTGCCGAAACCGGCAAAAGAAAGGCTGCCTGGTTCGGAGTTCTTTGCCGCTCGTACGGCGGAGCCTCCTCGAGAATCACGTGGGTGTTGGTTCCGGTCAGGCCGAGTCCATTCACACCGGCACGCCGCGGCCGCCCCTCGTGTGTGGTCCACTCGCAGCCCTCGCGTTCCAGGATGACTCCAGCGTCCCAGTCGATCCGGGGATTCAATTCCTTCACATGCAGGCTCGCGGGAAAACGGTGGTGATGCATCGCCTGCACGGTGCGAATGATGGCCGAAATGCCGGCCGCCGATTCGGCATGGCCGATGTTCGATTTCACCGACGCAGTTCGGCATGGAGAGGTCCTGTTCTCCGCGCGCCCGAACACGTCGATAATCGCTTCGACTTCCAGCACATCTCCGGTACGCGTGCCGGTACCGTGCGCCTCGACGAAGTCGATCATGGCTCCATCCAGCTGCGCATCTGCCAGTGCCGCACGCATCGCCCGTTTTTGTCCGTCCGCACTCGGCCTCGACAGCGTTCCGCTGGTCCTGCCACTGTTGGTCACGGCGGTTCCGCGAATCAGAGCCAGAACCCGATCCCGGTCACGCAGCGCGTCAGAGAGGCGCTTCAGGACGAGCACGCCGACGCCGTCGCTGCGCACGTATCCGTCCGCGGCGGCGTCCCCAAACTTGCATCTTCCCTCGGGCGAAAGCACACCAACGCGAGAAAACGCCTGCGTCGTCTCCGGACGCACGATCACATTGGCGCCCCCGGCCAGAGCCAGCGAGCACTCGCCCGAGCGCAGGGACCGCACCGCCAGATGAATCGCTGCAATGGAAGAACTACAGGCTGCATTCACCGACACGTCCGGCCCGCGCATATTGAACTGGAAGGCAACGCGGCTGGAATCCCCAAACAGAAAATTTCCGGTGACATTAAAGAACTCCACCCGGGGTGCATGGTCGGTCGCATGCTTTTCGTAGTCGTTGGACCACACTCCGACGAAAACACCCGCGTGCTCGACATTCGCGAGAGGAATGCCCGCATCTTCCAGCGCCTCCCACCCGGTTTCCAGCAGCAAACGCTGCTGCGGATCGAGCCACTCAGCTTCGCGTGGGGAGATCTCGAAAAAAGCGGCATCAAAGCGATCGACGTCGGAGAGAAAGCCGCCGCGCACCGAGGGCGGTCCGTCCGGCATTCCTGCCCGCTGGTAGAACGCGTCCAGTTCAGGAGTCCTGCCACCGGGATACTCCGTGATGCTCTCGCCGCGATCGCGAACCAGATTCCAGAGTGCTTCGGGATCGGAGGCACCGGGAAAACGGCAACTCATGCCGACAATCGCGATGGGCTCGTTACGATTGTCTATAGTCATTGCGAAATCTCCTCCTGCCGCATCGGAGCCCCAGCCAGCAGATTGTCGCGGACGCGATGGACGAGAAGATCGCGGGCGGTCTGCAGATACAGGTGGCCTTCGTTGAGGCAAACCCGCTCGAAGGAGCCGGTGGTTTGGTCTCGCCACGCCTCAACGTGTTCGAGTGGAACCGTTGCGTCGCGAAGACCCGCGAAGGCAGTCACAGAGCACGTGAGCGGTTTCGGCTCAGGACGTTGATACGCCTCCAACAGGCAGATGTCCGCGCGCAGGGTGGGCAGAATCGCCGCGAGGAACTCTTTGTCGGCCAGCACGACTGCCGGGATGCCGCCATAGCGCTCATCCACGGCACGAACCAGTTCGCGATCTGCTAAGTGCCCAATCGGCGGGAGTGGAGGTTCGCACTGCGGGGCGCCGGAGGCGGAGACAAACAGGTGCAGAGCCTCGCGGCCGGTCCGGCGGTGTATCTCGTGGAGCGTCTCAAAAGCGATGAGGCTGCCCAGACTGTTGCCGAAGAATGCAAAGGGCTGATCCTCAGCCAGGGCGGCGATCACAGCGCTGGCCAGATCGTTCACCAGGGGCTCCATTCGCGGGTACGGCATGTCGCGAAATCTCGATTCCCGTCCGGGTAGTTCCACCACCGTTGCTTCGATTTCCGGCAGCAGGGGCTGAGCCCAACCGCGAAACGCAGTTGCGCCGGATCCCGCATGGGGAACGCAGAAAAGCCGAATGACTGAATCATTTCGAGATGGAGGTCGCTGGAACATCGAGATCGTTTGCCCTGAGGTTACTGAGTTTTAGTATTGCGCCAACGTGCCTTCTCTTCTGCCTCTGCGGACGGTTGCGGTAAATACAGCCGCGCTCGCCGGCAGGAGAATGACGGCCATGACCAGAAGCGTCTCGATCGGTCGTGCCACTGAAACCACGCTGGCGCCCCGCAGCATCGTCGAACGCAACGCATCCAGCGAATACCGAATCGGGATCACATAGGAGATCTTCTGCATCCATCCCGGCATCACGTCGATGGGAAAATAGGCGCCGCCCAGAATGCTGCCCATCCCGCCCAGAAGCCAGGTGATCGGATCGCCCTTCTTCAGCCAGACGATCGCTGACGCCGACAAGACCCCGAAGGCCACAAAAATAGCGATCGAAAACAGCAGCACCAGCAACGTCGCCGGCACATTCATCGCTCGCAGGTCCACTCCGAACAGGAACACCCCCCCGAGCAAAATGAGTAACAACTGCACAGCCCCGGAAAGCAGGCTGTAAAACGAGGACATGGTCACCACGGTGATCGGCCCTGTCTGGCTTGACAGCATCGCTTCCAGACAACCGGTCACCTGCGCCGTGCGGATCGATTCGGAGAACATTCGCAACATCAGATCGAAATAACGCGCGAAGGCCACGCCCACCAGAGCAAACGGGAAGTACCCCCGCCCGTATTTGCCCAGTCCCGCAGATCCGCTCGCGGGAATCAACTGCCCGACGAAGTGCAGGATGACCAGCAGCATGATCGACTCCAGCAACCCCATCAGAAACGCCGCCTGATAGCCGGATTCGATCCGGAAATCTCGCCGGATGAACGCGCCCGCTTTGCTGAGAAAGGTGCTCATGCCGCACTTCCCCCCGCAACGCACCGGCGGTAGTAGTCCAGCAGCGTGGTTCCCTCTTCTTTCAGATGGGCCAGGTTCACGAACCCGCGCATTCGGCCCCCGTCAATCACCATCACTTTGCTGCATAACGTCACCGCCTCTTCCGGCCGGTGCGTCGCAATCAGGAGCGTCTTGCGCGAGCCGCGATGGATATCCGTCAGGACCAGGTTGACCATTTCATCGGCGGCCACCGGATCGAGCGCCCGGGTCGGCTCGTCGAGGATCAACACTTCGGGATCGGAAAGCAGCACGCGTGCCAGAGCCAGCCGCTGCTTCATCCCCGAACTGTAGCCGGACACCAACTGATCCCCGGCTCTTTCCAGACCCACAAGCTGCATCAGTTCCCGGATGCGCTCCTTCAGAGCTTGCCCGCGGAGATTGTCCAGGGCACCGAAGAATTCCAGGTTCTGCACTCCAGTCAGCCGCCAGTAGAAGCTTCGCTCTTCGTTGAAGACGAACCCTACCGACTTGCGCGCGGCGGCGTTGTCATGGAGCGTACTTAGGCCGTTTACGGTAACTTCACCTTCAGTCGGGAACAGGAGCCCGCTGATCAACTTCAGCAGTGTTGTCTTGCCTGCGCCGTTTGGCCCCATCACCGCGATACGGTCGCCTGCCTGAATATCCACCGATGCATTTTGCAACGCGGTGACCACTCGGCGCGCCCGCAGCGGATGAGTCACCCATTCCCTGTATCGCTTCGGGATGGGAAAGCGCATCGTCACGTCGCGCACCGCAATGGCCGGCGCTGAAGACGGTTCCTGAACAGGGGACTCCACGACCGCCGGTTTCTCCATGACGATAGATTTCAGGCTACTCAACGCAACGCCTCCGCCGGCTGTTCCGCCTGGTCGGCTTCGGTGGCTTTCTTAATGCAGCGGAGAATCCTTTCAGCGGCGGCTTTGCGATGATCGGTGAACATCGTTTCGTGACTGCCCGGACTGGTCAGAATCTCGAGACCGCCATCGGCAAATCCCGTCCATCCCAGGTCCGAATTGAACCGGTGCTGCTCCTCATTCACAATAAGCACCAGCCTTCCGGCATATTTTTGCGGACAATGCGCATACAGCATCCGCCAGTACCGCACCTTCGAGTTGTAATACCGGTCCTGCTCCAGGATCTCAGGCCTGTCCTCGATGCCCATCTTCCGTCGGAACAGCGTGCGCACCATCTGCACCTTTTGCCGTTTATCCGCGTGCGCGATCTCCGCGAGCACTCCGCGAATATGGCGGATGCGCCGGAGAATATAGTTCCGTTCCGCCGCCCGTGCCGTGTCGGGGCCGGGCCGATCGGCATCCACCAGCAGCATGAGTTGAATCTGCTCGCCCTGTTCCATCAGGGTCCGGGCCAGTTCGAGAGCCGCGATGCCGCCGACGCACATTCCGCCCAGCAGATAAGGCCCATGGGGCTGGACCGCCCGCAGCTCTTTGAGGAACTCGCGCGCCATCTCTCCGACCGACTCGTAATCGGCGCCTCCAAAGGTCCATCGCGGCCGGAATCCAAAGACCGGCTGGTCCTTTCCGAAGTACTGAATGAGTGGTGTCAGGAACTGCAGCGTATCGTCGGGATTCTGGTAACCGGTAATAAAAAAGAAAGGCGTCCGCGAACCTCTGGGCTGAACAGGGACCAGGCAATTCCACTCCGGTATCTCGGAACTGTATCGGTATCCGCCCTGCGTCGCGTCATAGGCGATATGGCTTGCCAGGCCCGCAATCGTCGGATCGAGAAAGACACTACGCAGAGGAATCTCCATCTCGAGTTCAGTGCGCAGCCGCGCCACGACAGATGCGGCCGACAACGAGTGTCCACCGAGCACAAAGAAGTCGTCGAAGATCCCAAATTGATCGAGGTGTAACACCTCGCGCCATACCTCAGCCATCACCGCTTCAACGTGATTTCTGGGCTGTTCCGCAGAGAGGCCATGAACGGTGCCTTTTGCTGCGCCGATGCCATCGCTTCCCGCCACTTTGGGTTCCGGCGCAAATTCCGGACCCATCAGTGCTTTGCGGTCAACTTTCCGGTTTGCCGTCAGCGGGAATGCACCCAGCTCCAAAAATAACGATGGAATCATGTACTCGGGCAGACTCTTCTTGAGTGTCGCCCGCAACGCTGCGGCATCCGGAACCGATCCGTTTTGCGTTGTCAGATAGGCGACCAGACGAGGATCACTCGCTACGTCCTCCCGGACCACCGCAACCGCCTGCTGAATTTCGGAACGCTGCTGGAGGGCTGCTTCAATTTCGCCCAGCTCGATGCGATACCCGCGCAGCTTCACCTGATGGTCTGCGCGGCCCATGCATTCGAAACGCCCGTCGGACAATCGCCGTGCCAGATCGCCGGTCCGATACAGACGCGCGCGATAGCGTTCGCTCTGAATAAATCGCGCGCGATTCTCTTCTTCGCGATTGCGGTACCCACGCGCCAGCCCCTGTCCTCCGATATGCAATTCGCCAACAACGCCGGGCGGCACCGGAGCACCGTGCTCGTCCAGGACGTAAATATCCGTGTTGGCGATTGGCCGGCCAATGGTAACCTTGCTGTCGTTCTGCACCCGGTCCACCGTCGACCAGATCGTGGTCTCTGTAGGACCGTAGAGGTTCCATACCTC